>JAJYVM010000169.1 GCA_021792015.1 Bacillota bacterium
GCAACATCAAGACGAAGCGGCGCTGGGAGGTCAACCTGCACACCGCGCGTGTCCGCCTGCCCGGAACCGCGACCGTGCGGCGCCTGCGGGTCTGCACCGCCTGCCTGAAGAGCGGCTTCGCGAGCCGGCTCTAGCCGGCTGCGGCGGCCGCTCCCTGCCCGCGGTTCCCCGAATGGCCGCATTCTAGCATTTGCAGCGCGGCGGGCGGCACGTTAGCGCGCGCCGCCCGCCAGATCCAGCATCTCCGTCAGGTCGGAGCGGTCGAACGCATAGCGCTCGCCGCAGAAGTGGCAGACGGCCTCCGCGGCACCGTCCTCCTCGATCATCGCCCGCAGCTCGCCCGGACCAAGCGACACCAGCGCGTCGCGCACGCGCGCGCGGCTGCAGCCGCAGTGAAAGCGCAGCGGCTCCTCCGAAAGGATGCGGGGGGCCATGTCCGAGAGGGCCGCCGCGATGAGGTCGCTGGGCGCCGCCCCCTGGTCGACGGCGCGGCTGACGGGTCCCAGCCGCCGCACGTTCTCCTCCAGACGCAGGGCATCGGCGTCGTCGGCCCCCGGCAGCATCTGAATGATGAGGCCGCCGGATGAGCGCACCGCGCCGTCCGTCCCGACCAGCACGCCCAGCGAGACGAGCGACGGCACCTGCTCCGCCCGCCCGAGGTACGAGGTCAGGTCCTCGCCGATCTCCCCCGAGACCAGCGGGTAGCTGCCCGTGTAGGGCTGCTGCACGCCGAGGTCGCGCGTCACGTGCAGCACGCCCTTCTTGCCCACCGCGCCGCCCACGTCCAGCTTGCCGTCCGGCCGGACGGGGAGGTGGACCGCCGGGTTGCGGGCATAGCCGCGCACCAGGCCGCCGTGCCGGGCCTCGGCGATCAGGCCCCCGATGGGGCCGTTCCCAAAGATGCGCAGCGTGACGGACTGGCCCTCCTCCTTGAGCGACATGCCCAGCAGCGCGGCGCCGGTCAACGCGCGGCCCAGCGCCGCCGTGGCCGTCGGCCACGCGCCATGGCGGCGGCGCGCCTCCTCCGCCAGCCCGGTGGTGCGTGCCGCCAGTGCGAGGATGCGCCCGTCACCGGCGATCGCGCGCACAGCGCTGTCCGAGCCCGCCGGCGCGCTCGCCTCCGCTTCCGACAACGCCGCCACCCCCACCACCCGATTATAGGGCGGGGCGCAAGGCGCCCCGGCGGTGGACCCTCTTAGGATGGCCTGGCGGCGGCGGGGGATGAGGCGGGCGGCGGTGGATCCCTGGGATGGCGCCGCATGCCGCGGGGGGCGGTGGATGACGCGGGCGACAGGGGACCACGCGAACGAGCGGCCCGTGCGCGGGTGCGGATGCCGCGGGTGACGATGGACGATGCGGACCGATTGGGTCGCTCGCGGTCGTGCCCCCTCCACCCGCCCGCCCGGCCACAATGCGCTTGACGGCGCTCTGAGCACGCTCCTACAATCGTCCTGGCCCGCGCACAACCCTGGCATTTCTGGCGCGCGGGAGAACCCTTGGGCCCTTCCCGCGAGGGAGGGGCCATTTTGTTCGTCTGGCAGGGGCTGTGAGCCCGCCCAGGCACAAACTGAAAGGCAGGGATCGACGGGGGGTGGGCGGCCACGAACGGCGAGGACGGAAAGCTCGGCGATGCCGGCAGCACGCGCGCGGGGACGCGCCTCCGCCTACGCTTCGGAGCGCTCGTGCCGTTGCAGCGCGCCCTGGCTGCGGAGCGCACATCGTGGTACGCAGACCTCGCCATCGGCGGCGGCCTGCTTGCCCTGCTCTACCTGCTGATCCAGGCGGCGACCGGTGGTTCCCATCACCTGACCGCGGGCACGCAGATCCACCTCGCCTACTCAGACCTGCCCGTGTACGCGGGGCTGTCGTTTCTGCGCATGCTTACCGCATACGTGCTGGCCCTGATCTTCTCCATCGTCTACGGCTACGCCGCCGCATACAACCGCCGCGCTGAGCGCATCCTGCTCCCGATCCTCGACATCCTGCAGTCGATCCCGATCCTGTCGTTCCTGCCCTCCTTCGTCCTGGCCCTGATCGCCCTGTTCCCCCACGGCCGCACCGGCGTCGAGGTGGCCGCCATCCTGCTGATCTTCACCTCCCAGGCCTGGAACATGACCTTCGCCTTCTACAGCGCGCTGATCACCATCCCGCGCGAGCTGCGCGAGGTCGCGGCCATGAACCGCCTCTCGCCCTGGCAGCGCCTGCGCCAGCTGGAGCTGCCGTACGCCACCGTGGGCCTCGTGTGGAACAGCATGATGTCCTGGGCCGGCGGCTGGTTCTTCCTGATGGAGTCGGAGATGTTCACCCTGGGCAGCCGCGACTTCCGCCTGCCCGGACTCGGCAGCTACCTGCAGCAGGCGGCCAACGCCGGCAGCGTGGGCGCCACGGTCGCCGGCCTGCTGACCCTTGGTGCCCTGATCGTCCTTCTCGACCAGCTGGTCTGGCGCCCCATCGTCGCCTGGTCCGACAAGTTCAAGATGGAGATGGTGAAGGGCGAGCAGGCGCCCCGCTCCGCCGTGCTGATCCTGCTGCGCCGCTCGCGCCTCGTCGCCTGGCTCACGGCCAACGTCTTCACCCCCGCCCTGGAGCGGCTGGATCAGGCCCTGACCCGCCGCACGACCGAGGTGGCCACGCCGCAGCCCGCCAAGCGCTCCAACGTGGTGAACAGGGTCGTCACGATCGTCGTGGCCGCCCTGGTCGTGCTGGCCCTCGCCCGCGGTGTGTCCCTCATCGAGCAGCTGCCGAGCCACACGCTGGGCCTGCTCCCCGCCGCAGCCGGCGAGACCGCCCTGCGCGTGGTGATCGCCCTGATCGTCACGACCCTCTGGACGGTGCCCGCCGGTGTGGCGATCGGCCTGAATAAGCCTCTGGCCAACGCCCTGCAGCCGGTCGTCCAGATCCTG
Source organism: Bacillota bacterium (assembly GCA_021792015.1). GTDB lineage: Bacteria > Bacillota > Sulfobacillia > RBS10-35 > JAJYVM01 > JAJYVM01. The sequence continues at coordinate 2,904 of JAJYVM010000169.1, forward strand.
GCCTCGTTTCCGGCCACCGCCCTGTTCCCGGGTATCGTCGTCGCCCTGATCGGCGGCGGGACGCTGGCAGGCGGCAGCCGCGACCTCAACCTCAACGCGGCGGCCGTGATCCTGATGCTGCTGGGCACGCAGTGGTACGTGCTCTTCAATGTAATCGCGGGCGCGATGGCCATCCCCGACGACCTGAAGGAAGCCTCGACCCTCTTCCGCCTCGGCCGGGTCCTTCGCTGGCGGACCCTCATCCTGCCCGCCATCTTCCCGTACCTCGTCACGGGTCTGATCACGGCCGCCGGCGGCGCCTGGAACGCCACCATCGTGGCCGAGTTCGTCACGGTGCGCGGCCACACGCTCTCGGTCCTCGGCCTCGGCTCGCTGATCGCCCAGGCGACGGAGGGCGGCAACTACGCCCTGCTGCTGGCCGCGACGGCCTCGCTCTCGATTCTGGTGGTGGCGATCAACCGCCTCTTCTGGCGGCGGCTGTATCACCTGGCCGAATTCCGCTTCTCGCTCAACGGGTAGTGGCAGGCGCGTGAGGCGTCGGGAACGCCGCGAGAAGGCGACCCAGACGGCAACGGATGAGGCGCGGCGCATGGGCACAGGCCCCGCACGGGCCTGGGTCGGCAACGAACACGACAGGCAACGGCGCAGGCGCCGGCTGGACCGACAGCTCAGGCAGGGGACCGCGCAAGGGATCGCGAGAGCGGATTGGGGGGCGCCCGCAATGCCCGACGTGGCGCTGGTCACGGCCCGCGACATCGTCAAGAAGTTCGACTCGACCGTCATCCTCGACCACGTGTCGCTGGAGCTGCGTGAGAACGAGTTCGTCGCCCTGCTCGGCCCCTCCGGCTCGGGCAAGTCGACGCTGCTGCGCGTCGTCACCGGCCTGCTGGAGCCCGACGCCGGGCAGATCCTGTATCGCGGTGAGCCCGTCCACGGCCCGAACCCGCACGCCGCCATGGTCTTCCAGACCTTCGCCCTCTACCCGTGGCTGACGGTGCTGGAGAACGTCGAGCTCGGTCTCAAGGCGGCCGGCATGCCGCTCCAGGCCCGCCACGAGCGCGCCAACCACCTGATCGACGTCATCGGCCTCGACGGGTACGAGGACGCCTACCCCAAGGAGCTCTCCGGCGGCATGCGCCAGCGGGTCGGCTTCGCCCGCGCCCTGGCCGTGGAGCCCGAGCTGCTCTGCATGGACGAGCCGTTTTCCGCCCTGGACTTCCTGACGGCCGAGAACCTGCGCAGCGAGCTGCTCGACCTCTGGCTGGAGAAGCGCACGCCCACGCGCGCCATCCTCATGGTGACCCACGGCATCGAGGAGGCCGTGTTCATGGCCGACCGCATCGTGGTGCTGGGCGCCCACCCGGCCCGCGTGATCGCCGACCTGCGCGTCCCCCTGGCCCAGCCCCGCAACCGAAAGCGCGCCGACTTCCTCGCCTTCGTGGACCGCGTCTACAAGATCGTCACCGAGGGGGCCGAGTCCCGCGGCGCCGCCGCCCGCACCCCCACCGCGGCCCCGCAGCGCGCCCGCCCCCGCCAGCTCCCGCCCGCCTCCATCGGCATGATGACGGGCCTCCTCGAGCTGCTGTCCGACCGCGGCGGCCGCGACGACCTCTACCACCTCGGCTCGGAGCTGATGCTGGAGGTCGACGACCTGCTCCCCGTCACGGAGGCCATCGAGCTGCTGCAGCTGGGCGAGGTCCGCGAGGGCGACATCGTCCTCACCGACCTCGGCAAGACGTACGCCGAGGCCGACCCCCCCGAGCGCAAGCGCATCTTCTCCGAGCAGATCGCGCAGCAGCCGCCCTTCTCCGTCATCCGGCGCGTCCTGGAGGGCAAGCGCAACCAGACGATGCCGAAGGAGTTCTTCCTCGACGTGCTGGAGCAGCAGTTCAGCGAGGAGGAGGCGGAGCAGCAGCTGCAGATCGCGATCGCGTGGGGACGCTTCGCCGAGCTGTTCTCGTACGACCCCGCGTCGGAGGAGTTCTACATCGAGGAGCCGGAGCCGTCCGAGCAGCCGATGGCCCCGGACGGCAGCGAGGACTAGCCCGGACTGAACGACGCCCATGGCGCGACCGGCCGCACCTCCCGTGCGGCCTCGCCGCCACCCACTCGGCCTGCCGAGCCTCCTCGGCGCTCCGCGCCTGCGGGGTCTCGGCTGACGGCCGTGGCGCTGCGCGCCACCGTGTGTACCCGGCGGCGCGCCCGGGCGTCCGTCGTGGCCGCCCTATTTGCCCCGCCCGAAGCCCACGCCGCGGAGAATGCGGCCCACAAAGCGCGGCACACGGATGACCCGGATGATGAGCATGATGGGAAGCCCCTTTCCGGCCACCACGCTATGCGGCGCGCGTGGCCGGCGTCAGTGGGCTTGGGCGGCCGCCCGCAGCTTCCGGATGGCGGCTGCCGGATCCTTGGCACCGAAGACGGCGGAACCGGCCACGAAGGCCGTGGCCCCGGCAGCGGCGGCCTGCGGCGCCGTTTCCTCGTCCACGCCGCCATCGACCACGATCGACACCGCGAAGCCGACCTTGTTGGCGGCCGCCGATACGGCGGCCACCTTATGCAGCACCGCCGGGAGAAAGCGTTGGCCGCCGAACCCCGGGTTGACGGTCATCAACAGCACCTCGTCGAACTCGCCCCAGAGGTAGTCCAGGGCGTCGGGCGGCGTCGCCGGGTTCAGGGCCAGGCCGGCGCGGCAGCCGAGACGCCGGATCTCCGCCAGCGCACGCTGCGGGTGGCGGGTCGCCTCGACGTGGACCGTGATCACGCTGGCGCCCGCCGCCTGGAAGCCTCTGAGCCAGCGCTCGGGCGCTTCCACCATCAGGTGCACGTCCAGGGGCAGCGCGGTGCGGGCATGCACCGCCGCCACGACCAGGGCGCCAAAGGTGATGTTCGGGACGAAGTGACCGTCCATCACGTCGCAGTGGAGGGTGTCGGCGCCCCCGCGCTCGGCCGCGGCGACGGCGCCCGCCAGGTCGGCGAAGTCGGCGGCCAGCAGCGACGGGCGAATCTCGCTCAATAGCGTTTGGCCTCCCAGGCCTCGACCTCCGTGAGGAAGAGGCGGTAGTGGCGGAGGCGCTCGGCGTCGACGGCGCCATCCACGACACAGCCCGGCTCGCCGCGGTGCAGACAGCCGCGGAAGCGGCAGCCGGGCGCGAGGGCGGCGATCTCCGGGAACAGCTCGCCCAGCTCGGCGGCGCTGATGTGGGCCAGATCCACGCGGCTGAAGCCTGGCGTGTCGGCCACAAAACCGCCGCCGGGCAGGCGCAGCAGCTCGGCGTGGCGGGTGGTGTGGCGGCCGCGCAGAAGCCGCGGGCTGACCTCGCCGGTCCGGATGCTGGCGGCCCGCTCCGGCACCAGGGCGCCGAGAAGGCGGGACTTGCCGACGCCGCTGGGGCCGGCCAGGACCGAGACGCCCTCGCCCAGGGCGGCGCCGAGCTCGGCGATGCCGTCGCCGCAGACGGCGCTCACCCGCCAGACGCGGTAGCCGGCGGCCTCATAGAGCCGCAGGCGCGGCTCCGGGTCGCCGGGCTGGTCCACCTTGTTCAGGACCAGCCAGCCCTCGCAGCCGTGGGCGCCGGCCAGCACCAGCAGGCGGTCGACCAGCTCGCCGTTCCAGGGGGGCTGGCTCCAGGCAGCGACCACCAGGACGCGGTCGACGTTGGCCACCAGGGGACGGCTCAGGGCGGTGCGGCGCGGCAGGATGGCCTCGATGGCGCCCTCGCCGTCGGGGCGCGGGCGCACCTGAACCTCGTCGCCTACGAGGATGGCGGCCAGGGCCCGCTCGCTCTCCGTCAGCTTGGCGCCGCGCTCCTTGACCTGCCAGGTCAGCCGCAGGCGGCCGCGCGGCTGGCAGCGCAGGCGGCCCGCCGGCGTCTCGACGTCGTACCAGTCGCTCCACGCCTTGGCCACGGTGCCGGGGAGAAGTCCCTGCTCGCTCAATTCGCCCCGCTCGCGCCGAGGGTGCCGCTGGCGAAGACATTGCCGTTGGCATAGGCGGTCCAGCGCGCCGCCGGGCCCAGCCAGCAGGCGTTGACGGTGATGGTGGCCCCCGGGGCCGCGGGCTCCTGGTAGACCGGGTGCGGGCTGGGCATCTGGTCCGTCACGACGACCAGGACCTGCACCGGCGGGACCAGCGCCTTGGGCACCGTCAGCTGGAAGGTCGCGCTGCCCTGGCAGCCGGAGCTGACGGTGAGGTCGACCGACTGGCCGGGCGACAGCTGCGAGTTCGCCGCCGGGGCCGTTCCCACCACGTAACCGGCCGGGTAGCCGCTCTTGGTCTGGGTGATCGTGCCCGTCTGCAGGTCGAGCGTCTTCAGCGTGGCCTCGGCGTCGCTGAGCAGATCGCCGACCAGGGCCGGCATCGTCACCGGCTGCGGAGCCGGGCCGGCGCTCACCTGGATCGTGACCGCGTCGCCCTGGCGTGCCGGGGCGCCGGCCGGCGGGTCGGATGCGATGACCTGGCCCTTTTGGACCGTGGCGCTATATTGCGCCGAGGGCGTGGGCACCAGGCCCACGCTGCGCAGCATCGACTCCGCCGCGTGGGTGCCAAGGCCGGTCACGTCAGGCACGCCGCCGGCGATGACGGCGGGACCCGTGGAGATGGTCAGCAGGACCGTGCGCCCCTGCTTGACGGCGCTGCCCGGGGCCGGATCGGCGGAGATGACGTCCCCCGGGGCCACCTTGGCGTTGGGAATGGTCGCCGACACGTTGGCCTGCAGCCCGGCCGCGGTCAGCAGCGAGACGGCCCGCGGCTGCGAGCGGCCGACGACGTTGGGGACGCGCACCGTGGGCACCTGCATGGCCTGGTTCAGCGCGTAGGCGCCCCCGGCGAGCGCCAGGGCGATGATCAAAAGACCGGCGAGCCAGCGCGGCGCCCGCCAGCGGTGCCCGGGCGCGGGGCGCGGGGCCGG
>JAJYVM010000170.1 GCA_021792015.1 Bacillota bacterium
TGGCCGCGACCGCGGCCCCCACGACCGTCGCCGTGGCGCCCTACCGCCCGCCCGTGTATGAGGACATCACGCTGCACGTCAACGGCCAGGACTATCACCTCCGCGTCGACACGCGGATGACCCTCACTGAGGCCATCCGCGAGGAGCTACACCTGACCGGCACCAAGATCCCCTGCGACCAGGGGGAGTGCGGGGCCTGCACCGTGGTCATGGACGGGCGCACCGTGTACTCCTGCAGCATCCTGGCGGCCGCGGCCCAGGGCCATGACGTCCTGACGGTCGAGAGTCTCGAGCAGCAGGGCCAGCTCCACCCGGTCCAGGCCGCGTTCATCGCCCACGACGCGGTGCAGTGCGGCTTCTGCACCTCGGGCCAGATCATGTCGGTGGTGACGCTGCTGAAGAGCAACCCCAACCCCGACGACGCGGCCATCCGCCAGGCGATCCAGGGGAACCTGTGCCGCTGCGGGACCTACACCCACATCATCGAGGCCGCGAAGGCCGCCGCCGCACAGGCGTAGGGGGCGATCAGCAGTGCCTTGGGTCAAGACCCAGGTCACAACGGAAGGTATTACCACGGAGGTGCTGGTCGAGACGGAGGTTTCGCTTCCGGCATGGGGGCCTGACGCCAAGCTCGACATCGTCGGCCAGCGGATCCCCAAGGTCGATGCCAGGTATCGCGTCACCGGGGCCGCCCAGTACATGTTCGACAAGCAGCTCCCCGGGATGCTGTGGGCGAAGGCCGTGCGCAGCCCCTACCCACACGCGCGCATCACCGGCATCGACGCCAGCGCGGCGCTGAAGATGCCAGGGGTTGTGGACGTCATCCACATCCAGAACACCGCGCCCATCGCGTACGCCCCGAACGGGCACGTGTTCAACCAGGAGATGAGCTTCGTCGGCGACATCGCGGCCGTGGTCGCCGCCGAGGATCCGCGCATCCTGCCGGACGCGGTGCGCGCCGTGAACGTCACGTACGAGCAGCTTCCCTTCGTGACGGACCTGCAGCAGGCGATCGCCATGGATCCGGCGACGGCGAAGCAGATCTTCCCGCAGGGCGTGCTGGCCCCGACAGCGGTTGCGGACCGGGGCGACATCAACGCCGGTTTCGCGGCGGCCGACGTCACGGTCGAGGCGACCTACCTCACCCAGGTCGTCCACCACACGACGATGGAGCCGCACGGCTGCGTCGCCCACTGGATCGACGGCTACGAGCTCCACGTGTGGGACACGACCCAGTCGGCGTACGGCACGCAACAGGCGCTCGCCAAGACCTTCCAGATCCCGGACAGTCAGGTGTTCATCTGGATGGACTTCATGGGCGGCGGTTTCGGCTCGAAGACGAACCTCTGGCGCTACCATGTCCTCGCCTCGCTCCTCTCCAAGCGGACGGGGAAGCCGGTCCACTACGTGAACGACCGCCGTGAGGAGTTGCTGGATACCCCGCACCGGCCCATGCACCAGCAGACCTGGCGGCTGGGGGCGACCAAGGACGGCCAGCTGACCGCCATCGAGATGAAGTCGTACGACGTGGCGGGGGCCTTCAACGGCATGTTCACCAACATCAGCGCGGTGGCCCTGCAGCTGTACAAGTGTCCGAACGTCCACACCGCGGACAAGACCGTGTTCCTCAACCTGCACCAGCTCAGCGCCATGCGCGGCCCGGCGAACACCGAGGCGATGGTCGGCATGGAGGCGACGATGGATCTCCTGGCCAGCAAGCTGAACATGGACCCGGTCCAGCTGCGCAAGCTCAACTATGCGACCCTCGACCAGACGACCAACCACCCGTACAGCACCAAGGGCCTGATGGATGCGTACAACTACGTCACGCAGGCCATCGGCTGGCAGACCAACCGCAAGACAACCCCCGGCAGCGACCCCGGCCCGAAGAAGCGCGGAGTCGGCATCGGCAGCCAGATCTGGGCCGCTGCCGGCGGACCCCCCTCGAACGCGGAGGTCGCCATCCAGGCCGACGGCTCGATCACCGTGCGCAGCTCCGTGGCCGACCTCGGCGAGGGGCCGAAGACCATCCTGTCGATGGTGGTGGCCGAGGAGCTGGGGGTGCCCCTGGAGGTCGTGAACGCCGACTTCGGCCACAGCGACTACCCGTGGGATCTCGGCACCTTCGGCAGCCGTGTCACGCCCTCGATGGCCCCGGCCGTGCGCCAGGCCGCCTACCAGGCCAAGCAGGAGATCTTCACCATCGCGGCCTCGGAGCTGGGCGTCGACCCCTCGCAGCTGGAGTGCAAGAAGGGCGTCGTGTTCGTGACCAGCGATCCGACCAAGAGCATCCCGTTCGCCCAGGTCGCCGCGCTATCGAGCCACACCATCATCGGCAACGGCTGGCGGGGCCCGAACAACCCCAATTACACGACTGAGTCGTTCGGCGCCCAGGCGGCGGAGGTCGAGGTCGACACGGAGACCGGCGTCGTCACGCTGCTGAACCTCGCGGCGGCGCACGACTGCGGGCGCGCGATCAACCCGATGCTGGTGGAGAGCCAGATCCACGGCGGGGTCGATATGGCGGCCGGATACGGGCGCTTCGAGGAGCAGGTCGTGGACCAGCGGACGGGCATTCCGGTGACCACCAACCTCTTCGACTACAAGATCGAGACCGCGGTCGACGAGCCCGTGATCGACGCCCACATCGTCGAGAACGTCGACACCATCGCCAACAACACAGGGGCCAAGGGCATGGCCGAGCCACCGACAATGCCGACGGCACCGTCGATCATGAACGCCGTGTACAACGCGACGGGCGTCTGGGTCCGCGACATGCCGCTCAGTCCGGAGCGGGTCCTGCGGGCCCTCAAGGCGGCCCAGTCGCAGCAGAGCGCGTGAGGGGGGAGCAAGCGTGAGGGCGTTCACCTACGCCGCACCGACGGACCTGAGTTCCGCGCTCACCCGGCTGGCCGAGCCGGGGACGCACTCTGTGATGGGCGGCGGCACCGACCTCGTCAACTCGATGAAGTCCTACATCGAGACGCCGGCGGACGTCGTGGACCTCCAGGGGGTTCAGGAACTGCAGACGCTGGAGACAAGCGGTGATCCGGTCCGGATCGGCGTCGGCCTGAAGCTGGTCGACCTGCTGGCGTCGCAGCCGCTGATGAAGCTGTTCCCGATCCTCAATGATGCCGCCAGCGTCGTGGCCACGCCGCAGCTTCGCAACGTCGGCACCGTCGGCGGCAACCTGTGCCAGCGCCCGCGCTGCTGGTACTTCCGCTCCGTGGACTTCAACTGCCTGCGCAAGGGCGGCACCGAGTGCTACGCGATCCTTGGCGAGAACCGCTTCAATGCCATTCTCGGCGGCCTCGGCTGCTTCATGGTCCATCCCTCGGACCTGGCGCCCGCCCTGATCGCCCTGAACGCGCAGGCGGTGATCGGCAGCGCCTCCGCAACCCGCTCGATCCCGCTCGAGAGCTTCTTCATCGGACCGGATGTCGACGTCCACCGCGAGAACGTGCTCGTACCCGGTGAGATGATCGTCCGGGTCGACGTCCCGCGGCCCGCCTCCGGTCAGCGCGGGGTCTACCTAAAGTCGCGCGGCCGCCAGACCTGGGATTTCGCCACGACCGCGGCCGCCGTCAGCCTGGTGATGAGCGGCAGCACCTGCACGAGCGCGCGCGTGGTGCTCGGCGGCGTCGCCCCGAAGCCGTGGCGCTCGCCGGATGCCGAGGCGGCCCTGCAGGGCAAGTCGATCACGCCCGCCGTCGCCGCCCAGGCCGCCGCCGCCGCGGTGAAGCTGGCCCGCCCGATGCAGTACAACGCCTACAAAATCGACCAGGTGCAGGCGCTCATCCAGCGCGCTGTTCTCCAGGCCGCGGGGCAGGAGGTTAGCTAGGCTATGGCCGAGGACCAGCGTCCCCGGAAGGTGTCCCGTCGGGGCGTGATCGCGGGCGGCGTGGTCGGTGTGGCGGCGGTGGCGTTCGGCGGGGCCAAGATCTCCGCGCACTCCGCGCCATTGCCCGCACAGGCCGACGTCATCTACCCCCATCCCGACATGTGCATCGGCTGCGGCACCTGCGAGGTCGCGTGCACGGACTGGCACGCGTCCCAGGGGCTCTCGGCGCAGCCCCGGATCCACATCATGCGTGCGCCCGCCGGCGCCCACGTCCCGCTCGCCGCCGTCGCGCCGTTCGCTGGCGGCATCAGCTTCCAGCAGCTGCCCTGCAAGCAGTGTCCAGTGCCCGAGTGCTGGGCCGTCTGTCCCGCGAACGCCATCCGCATCGACCCCAAGACCGGCTCCCGCTACATCGAGGAGTCGGCATGCATCGACTGCGGCAAGTGCGCGTCGGCCTGCCCGTTCCCGGTGCAGGGTACGGAGGAGGCCGGCCTCGCGTATGTCCAGACCAAGCGCGTCGAGCGCGACGCCGCGCGCAGGGTGTACGTGAAGTGCGATCTCTGCCGGGGACGTCCCGGCGGGCCCGCCTGCGTCGAGCAGTGCCCGGTCAACATGGACGTGAAGGCGGGACGCATCCACGCGCCTTACGGCGCGCTGGAGGTCAGGCCCTCCACCATGGCCACGTACAAGACCATCGCATAAAGGGGGGCGTTGGCCATGGCAGGCAGCTTCTCGCCGACGAGCGTCATCTTCCAGGTCAGCAACATCGGCGTCAAGGTCCTACTCCTGGCGCTGTTCGCTGGCATCGCCTTCGGGCTGCTGAGGCGCCCGTTCTTCCGCCCGCGGCCGCAGCCGAGCGACGCCAGCGTGCAGCGGCACTCCGGGGGCAACATGTGGCTGCACTGGCTGAACGCCGCGGCCTTCCTGCTCGCGATCTACACCGCGGCGATCTTCCTGCGCTGGATCGGCAACCCGCTCAGCCTGCCGACCGTCTACGTACTGCACTACACGGCGGCGGCGATCATGCTGTTCTCGATCGGCGCCGTGGCGATGAACGCGCTCACGTACGGCACGACGAGCCGGCACCGGCTGATCCCGACCGCGGCCGACCTGCGCGAGTTCGGGGCCGAGTTCGCCGGGTACCTGGGCCTGCGCGGCGACCAGGGCTTCGCCGGCTTCTTCCCGTCGAAGCGGCAGCACCCGCCCGTCCCCTCAAGCGGGGACAAATACCTGGCCACCGAGCGGGTCATGTCCTACCCCATCTGGGTCGTCGTCGTCGCCGTCGTGGTGGTGACCGGCCTGATCAAGGCCCTGCGGTACATCTACCCGATCCCGCACAGCTGGCTGAGCATCGTCACGCCGGTGCACGACATCGCCGGGTACGTCGTGATCGCGATGTTCGTGTTCCACGCGGGCGCGGTTCTGCTGATCCGGACGAACTGGCCGCTGCTGCGCTCCATGTTCACGGGCCGGGAGGACATGACGTACGCGCAGGAGCACAATGCCGAATGGCTGAAGCAGATCGAGTTGGGCGAGCCGGGGGAGCCGGTTGGCAAGCCCGCCGCCGGCCGGCCGGGCCCGGTGACGCCCAGCCTCGGCCACCACGGCCCGAGCGACGGCGAGAACTAGATGGCCGACCGGCGCGCGTTCTTTCAGGAGATGGCCCGGGCGGGGGGCCGCACGCTGATCGACGTGCTCGGTCTGGCCATGCGGGTCAGCGAGGATCCGGCGGCGGCGCTCGACCGCCTGCTGGGGGGCGATGCGTCCGGCACCAAGGAGCAAGCCCCCCTGCCGCCGCCGGAGCAACCGGCCTTCCCGCCCGCAGCCGAGCTCTGGTCCTGGCCGGCGGCCCCGGTTCCGTTCGCAGGCGGTGGGCCTGGCAGCCTCCTCGGGCCAGGCGCGCAGCTGGTGGCGGCCCGCGAGATCCCACCCCGGCGGGTGCTTTTCGAGGACATGGCCCTGCCGGGGGACGCCTGGGTGCTGCTCCCGGCCTCGCTGGCCGCGCTCTGCCGCTGGGAGGTGCCCGTGCGGCTCGTCGCCGTCGCCGGGGGCGAGCACCTTGCGCTCCAGCCCCGCGGGCGGAGCCTCGACGCGATTCGGCGCATCGGCGTTGCGTTGGGCCGTGGCCACGAGGCATGGGTGCGGGCGGCCTGCCGGGAGCGTGGCCTCCCCGAGCCCGAGGTCGTTGTCGCCGAGCCGGCGGCGCTGCCGGCGCTCGAGCGCGAGGGTGAGGTCGACGCCGTCCTCGTGGACGCGGCGGACGGCCACGCGATCCCCGCATGGGCGCTGGCGGTGCCGGATGCCTGGTCGCTGCCCGCAAACTGGTCTGCCGCGCTGCTGCCTGGCTGGCGTCCCGACCCGGGCAGTGCGCTGCGCTGGCTCTACACCCGCCTGGGGGCGATGCGGCCGGCCTGAGGACCGGCGTCCCGCCTTGCCGTCGGCGCAGCGCATGGGCGCCCTCACGCTCACGGCCCACGCCGCGCCGCGCCGCGGGTTGGCCACCCCCCTCCTCGGGGACCGTCTTCCCTCCTGCCCGCCGTCCGGACTGACATCCCGCCCTCACGCCGCCGCCCCCACCCTGCACCTTGCCGGGTGGCCTGCTGCACGCTACAACCCGTCGGGTCACAGCCGGCGAAGAGCGAAACGACTCCGCGCCCCGCGCGGGTGGGTCCCCGTCACCCGGCCAGGCGCTGCCCCACCGCCGACGCGCCCGCCTTGCCGGCGACCTCGGCGTGCCGCTATCGTCAGGGTGGCCGCAAGGATGGTCGCGCCGACTCGGGCGGCGGGGCGGAAAGGTGTGTCAAATGGCCCTTCTTCAAGAGGTCCTGGCGTACAACGCGCGGTTTCTGGCCGAGCGGCAGCGGCCGATCACCAACCTGCCGGCCAAGAAGGTCGCCGTCTTCACATGCATGGACACGCGCCTGGTCGAGTTCCTGGAGCCGGCCATGGGCATCAGGCGGGGCGATGCCAAGGTGATCAAGAACGCCGGCGCCACCCTCAGCGACCCCGCCGGCGACGTGGTGCGCAGCCTTGCGGTGGCCATCTTCGCGCTCGGCTGCGAGGAGGTCTTCGTCATCGGTCACCACGACTGCGGGATGACGCGCATCGACGAGGACGACCTGCGACACCGCATGCTGCGCCGCGGGGTGAGCCAGGAGGCCATCGCGTCCCTGCAGCCCGGCCTCCGCCAGTGGCTGAGCGCCTTCACCGACCCGGCCGAGAACGTGCGGCGCGTCGTCAGCGAGCTCCGCCGCAACCCGCTGATCCCGGCCGATGTGCCGGTGCACGGCCTGCTGGTCGAACCCGCCTCCGGGCGTCTGGACCTTCTGGTGGATGGCTATCGTGAGGCCGCGCCCGCCAGCCGGGGGTAGGTGCGACCCGGATCCATGATCCCATCATCGCTCGCGTTTTCGCCCGTGCGTGACCACCGTGCGCGGGTCGGCAGGGGCGCCGGCGGTCCGGTCTGCATCCAGCGGTCAGGGGCGCGGCCATCGCAAGGCACACGGTGACGGGCACGGGGCGACCACGCCCCACCACCTACGACGCCGGTGCCGTCGCCCGCCAGGTGCGCATCGACGCGGTCAGGCGCAGAATACGGACGATGGGCCGCCGGCCGCCCCCAAGGCTCCCGGCCGTGTAGAGCCCTCCGACCGTGTAGACGGCACGTCCAAGGCGATAGCCGGCATCGATCTCAATGGCACTCCCCGTCACGGCATTCTGCATGGCGATGTGACGCACCCACACGACGCCGTCCGTCGGGGGCAGGCGGACATGGTCGAGCACGCGCACGATCTCGTGCGCGTTTTGGAGGTTCTGCGTCCCGTCAGGCCCGCGCACGACGAGCGTCCAGAGGCCTTCGTGCCAAATGATGGTGTGCCAGCGGTCTCCGTAGGCCAGCCCCGTCAAGCCCCTTCCGAGGGCGATGGCGCCCGGGGCCGCCGGCAGCGCGGGCAGGATCTGGT
>JAJYVM010000171.1 GCA_021792015.1 Bacillota bacterium
CAGCAAGGCGCAGATCCTGCAGCAGTATCTCAACGTCATCTACCTGGGCGACGGGGACTACGGCGTCCAGGCCGCCTCCAAGGACTACTTCGGCCACCCGGCCAGCCAGGACACCCTGGCCCAGGCGGCGCTCCTGGCCGGGATCAACCCGGCGCCCTCGGCCTACGATCCGCGGACCAACCCCAAGGTGGCCATCGCCCGCCGCAACGTCGTCCTGGGCCAGATGGCCCAGCAGGGCTACATCACGGCGGCCCAGGCGGCCGCCGCGCAGGCCCAGCCCCTGAACCTGGCCGCGCGTCCGCCAACCGTGAGCGCCGCCAACAACTACCCGGATCCGTGGTTCGTGGACGCGGTCGTCGAGCAGCTGCAGAGCGTGTACCACCTGACGCCGCAGCAGGTGGTCGACGGCGGCCTGCGCATCTACACGACCCTGAACCCGACCGTCCAGGCCGCCGCCAACAAGGCCGTCGCCGGCATGTCCTCGTACGGGCCCGCCTTCGCCATGACGGCCAAGCCGCTCATGCAGACGGGCGAGGCCGTGGTGAACCCGGCCAACGGCGACGTCCTGGCCCTTGTCGGGGGCCGCACGCACTCGACGGCCCTGGCGTACGACCGCGCCACCCAGGCCGAGCGGCAGCCGGGCTCCTCCATCAAGCCCTTCGTCGACTACACCCCGGCCCTGCTCGACGGCTTGACCCCGGGCACGGTGGTCGATGATACCCTGCACACCTACAACATCCCCGGCAGCGGTCCGTACACGCCGACCGACGACGGCCCGCCGTACTACGGCCTGACGACCCTGGACGAGGCCCTGCGCCGGTCCGTCAACACGATCGCCGTGCAGGTGCTGAACCGCATCGGCGTCCATAACGGAGTGGCGATCGCCCAGCGCATGGGGCTGCCGCTGACGGCCAAGGACGAACATCTCTCCGTGGCCCTCGGGGGGACGGTCGACTGCTGCACGCCGCTCGATATGGCGGAGGCCTACGCCACCATCGCCAACGGCGGCTACCGCGTGCAGCCGCGCATGATCACGCGGGTGCTGGCCCCGGACGGCAGCGTCGTGGTCAACAACCCCGTGCGCAAGGTGCGGGTGATCCCCGCCAACGTCGCCTATGTGATGACGAAGATGCTGGAGACCGTCACGGAGCCGCAGCCGAACGTGGGCTGGGACGTCCTGTCCGGGCCCAACGACTCCAACTGGGCCACGGGCTATGACGCCACCGTCCACGACAAGGTGCCGGGCTGGCCGACCGCGGGTAAGAGCGGAACCACCAACGCCAACAAGGACGCCTGGTTTGTGGAATACACCCCGGTGATGGTCGCCGCGACCTGGGTCGGCTACGACCAGCCGCGGCGCTTCAACGGCCTTTACGGCGGCGTCTACGCGGGGCCGATCGACCGCAACACGATCGCGGCGTCGCTGGCCGGCCAAAAGCCGGTGCACTTCCCCCGCCCGGCGGGCGTGGTGCAGGCTCCGATCGACATCAAGGCCGCCCCGTGGACGGTGGCCCTGCCCGGGCCCTACACCCCGGCGCAGGACATCCGCACCGAGTGGTTCGTCGCCGGCACGCAGCCCACCCAGCCCAGCACCAACTGGCTCTCGTGCGGGCCGCACGGCCCGGTCTACCTCAAGCGCACCCACGACGGCGCCGCCTGGGCCCAGAAGATGGCCGTCCTCGCGCACAAATCGAACTGGCGGAACCTGATCCCCCTCGACATGGGCCTGACGGGCAGCTGTGGTCCGGGGGGCCCGTCGTCGTCGCCCTCGGTGCCGGCGACCTCCAGCCTGCTGCCGGGGCCGTCCGGCGCCGCGACGGCATCGGCCACGGTGAGCCCCGGCTCGCCGACCGCGTCCGCGACGGTGACGCCCGCATCGCCGACCGCGTCGGCCACCCCGGGGACCGCCCCGACGCCCGGCTGCTCGCCGGCATCCGGCGGCGGCACCGTGTGCCAGGTCGTGGTGGCCACGGGCAGCCCGATCCGGCCGGCCGTGCTCCCGGTGACGGCGGGGCAGCCCATCACCCTGCTGGTGACCTCCCTGGCCGGCGCGCACCGGATCGTCATCCCGTCCCTCAACGTCGACGTGGCCGTCGCGCCCGGCCAGACCACGCTCATCACCCTGAGCATCCAAAAGCCCGGGGACTACCCCGTCGACGACGTGGGTCCGTCGTCGTCCTCGGCCGCCGTGCTGGTCGCCGCGGGCGGGCCAGCGCCCTGACGGTGGCCGGCGACCTCCGTCCGGCCTCCGTCGGGGCCAATCGCCGCGGGCTGCTCACCGTGGCAGGGGGCAGCCCACCAGCCTGAAGATGGTCCCGCCCACCTCGTGCTGGTCGTCGCCGCGCGCATCCGAAGGGCTGGCCCGGCGCCAGTCCTTGCCGCGTCGCGGGTTGCCGTCCAGCGGCGGACCTTCCCCGAGGCCATGGTCCTGGGACCCTGGTCCCAGGCCGTCGCGACCTCCGCCCGATGGTCCCATCCCGCCGCCACCCTTACCCTGGCACCAGGACGACGCGCCGCAAGGGGGGTGCCGCAAGGGATGGTGGCGCTTATGCTGGCGAAGTTCGCGACATGGATGGCCGGTCTCCGGAACCAGGACGGCCAGGGCATGGTCGAGTACGGGCTGATCATCGCGCTCATCGCGGTTGTGGTGATCGCAGCCGTGACCGCCCTCGGGCAGCAGATCAAGACGGAGTTCTGCAACATCGTGACGGGCCTCGGTGCTACCAGCTGTTAGGCGATGTGGCGGGGGGTACGGTGCGCCATGCTCACGCAGCAGCTGCTCAACGCCTTCTCGTCGCGGCTCCGCGCCGAGGATGGCCAGGGTATGGCCGAGTACGGGCTCGTGATCTCGCTCATCGCCGTCGTCGTGATCGGGGTCGTCACGGCCCTGGGCACACAGGTGAACTCGCTCTTCTGCGCCTGGTGGAGCGCGATGGGCGGCGCGGGCACCTGCCTCTGAAGCCGATGCACCCCATTGCTCTCCCGCGGAGCGGCCCGGCCATCGTGCGGGCCGCTTCGCGCTTCCGGCCCCCGCTGCGCGGCGCGCCCGGGCAGGCCGTGGTCGAACTGGCCGTGGCCCTGCCGGTCCTGGTGGCGCTCGCGATGCTGGTCTTCGCCGGCGGACGGCTGCTGGCCACCTCCGTGGCCCTGGCGGACGCGGCGCGGGCCGGTGCGGTCGCCGCGGCCAGCGACGTGGCCCGCGGCCAGCCGGGCCAGGCGGAATCCGCTGCCGTGGCGGCGGCCGCCGGCGAGGGCGCACCGCTCAGCTGCGCCGGCGATGGCATCCCCGCGGACTGCGTGGCCGTCGCGACAGCTACGGGCGGCAGTTCCGGCGAGCCGATGGAGGTGGTCACGGTGTACGACCGAGTGGATACGGGCGTGCCCGGCCTCCCGCCGCTGCAGATCCAGCAGCAGGCGGTGGCCACGCCATGAGCGGGCAGCGCGGGCAGGTCGCGGTTTTGCTGGCCATCTCCCTCGTCGGCGCCCTGCTGGTGTCCGGCCTGGCGGTGGACGGCGGCTACGGCTTTTTGCAGTGGCGGCAGGCCCAGAATGCCGCCGACCTCGGCAGCGAGGCGGCGGTGCAGGCCCTTGAGCCCGCCTGCTTTGGGACGGGCAGCGTCAGCAACGCCCAGGTGAGCGCCGCCGTCGCGGACGTGGTCGCCCTGGATGCCCCGCTTGGCGCCGGCCGCTGGCAGGCGGCCTACCTCGACCAGGCCGGCAGCCCGATCACGGGCGGCCCGGCGCTGCCCACGACGAGCGGCGCGCCGCCGTCCGGGGCCTGCGGGCTCAGCGTCACCGTCACGCCGACGTGGACGCCGTTCGTGATGCAGCTGATCGGCTTTCGCAGCCTCAGCGCCACGGCCAGGGCCGGCGCCGTCGTCGGCAACAATCCGAACGATGCGCCCGCGAATCCCTCCGCGGGCATCGTCGCGCTGGCGACCTCGGGCACGCACACGATTTACGGGGGCGGCTCCGGGCAGTTCGTGATCAACGGCGACATCCTGGATGAATCGGCGGGCAGCCCCGGCCCCAACGGGTACGCGGACACCGTCGACAACTTTCAGAGCAGTTCCACCATCATCCACGGCGAGATGCAGGCCGTGGCCGCCGACCCCCTGGATCCGTGCTTCTACCCGGCCGGGGCGACGGAGGCGACCTGCCCGCAGCACTCCTCGGGGTACATCGAATACGACGGGGGCATCGTCGGCGGGCTGCCGCCGGCCCCGGACCCGCTGGCCTATGTGGCCGCGCCGCCGGACAGCGCCGCCGCCTGCGCGCCGGCGACCAGCCCGGCCGTCTTCAACACGTCGCCGTCCAGCGGCACGCTGAGCCCGGGCGTGTACACCAGCCAGGTGACGCTGACCGGCGATGCGACCCTTGCCGACTGCGGTGGCCAGCCTGGCCTGTACATCTTCGAGGGCGGCCTTGCGGTCTGCCCCGGCGCCGGCCAGACCGTGACCGCGACCGACGTCACCCTGTACAGCGAGGCATCCAGCGTCAGCGTGACCGCCTGCGGCTCCGGCAAGGGCGCCCACGGCGACGGCATCCACCTGGGCGGCCAGGGGACCATCACCATGACGGGCCCGAGCAGCGGCATCTACGCGCACATGCTGCTCTTCCAGGACCGGAGCGTGGCGGCCAACCTGGGGCTGGACGACCAGACGGGCGATCTGGGGACCATCCGCCTCACGGGGGCCGTGTACGACAACTCGGCACCGGGTGGGGGCGGGGGGGGCACCCTGGTCTCGGGCGGGCTCCCGGGGCTCGGCGGCGGCAGCGGCGGCGGCAGCATCGCCATCAACGGCATCGTGGTCGTCGACCGGTTCTCGACCGGCGGCACGGCCAACGTCACCATCACCTATGACGCCACGCAGGTGCCGGGGCTCGGGCCGGTGCTGATCCAGTGACGCGGCGGGCGGAGGGCCAGGCGGCCGTCGAATCGGCGCTGGCCCTGGGGATCGTGCTGCTGCTGCTGTTCGGCGTGATGGCGGGCGCCCAGCTGCTTTACCAGTACGAGGCGGTGACCAACGGGGCGCGCGCGGGTGCGCGCGCGGCGATTGTCGAGCCGACCCTGCTCGGCTCCGGGTCGAGCGGGCTCTGCGAGCCGGGCGCCATCCTGCGGGCCGTCACGGCGGCGACGCCGGACGTGCCCGTGGCGACGGCGCCCCTCTGCCAGTCCAGCGCCGACCCCCAGGAGCTGGTCCAGTCGGGCGCGGCGCCCGGGCAGGCCATCATCACCGTGACGGGCACGCCCGCGCTCTCCAGCGCCCCCGGCAACCGGATCACCGTGACGGTCACCCTGCCCGTCAGCATCCCGCCGCCGCTGCCGCAGGGGAACATCAACCTGCAGTCGAGCGCCACGCTCGCGACGCAGTGAGGCGCGCCCGCCCTCGGCCCTCGGTCGCGAGGCCAGGCCGAGGTGGCGGGTCCTAGGCCGGAAGGCCCAGGCGGATCCGACCGCAGGCGGATGGGATCGCGGCGGCCCGGCCCTTACCCTGGAGCCCAGGAGGTGCAGCGTGATCGCGCGGCCCTCGATCCTGAAGTACATCGCCATTCCGGCCCTGGTGGGGCTCGTGGCCACCTGGGCCGTGTACGCCGCCGTGTCGCGCCCGGCCCCCAAGGCGCCGCCGACCGCCATGGCGCTGGTCGCGGCCCAGGGTGTGCCGGCCAAGTCCGCGCTCGGCGCCGGCGAGCTCAAGCTGGCCCCCGTGCCCCTCTCCGTGGCGGCTGGCGCACTCACGGCGGTGGCGGCCGCCGCCGGGCGCATCACCATGGTGCCGCTGGCGCCCGGGCAGATCGTCTATCCCGACGACCTGGCCCAGCCCGGCAACAGCGCGGCCCTCAGCTACCACGTGCCGTCCGGCATGCGGGCGGAGAGCCTGCAGGTCAACGCCGTGTCGGGCGTGAGCGGCATGATCCAGCCTGGCGACCACGTCGACGTCGTTGCCGTGCTGCCCAAGACGGTCGCGGGCAGCGGTCAGGCGCGCCTGCTGCTGCAGCACGTGCTGGTCCTGGCCGTCGGCAGCACGCAGCAGGCCTCGCCCACCAGCGGCACCGCCGTGCAGTCGTACGCGGACGTGACACTGGCGCTCTATCCGGGCGACGCCGTGCTCCTGATCTACGCCGCCTCGCGGGGAACCGTGCAGCTGCTCCTCGACCCGGCGACCCCGGGCCAGCTGTCGCCGCCCATTGTCGTCAGCAAGTCGGCCTTCGGCGGCTGAGCCGGGCGGGCGAAGTCGCGCATTGCGGTGGCCTGACCCGGGCAGCTTCGGCGGTTGAGCCGGGCGGGCGGGTTGAGCCGGGCGGGCGAAGTCGCGCATTGCGGTGGCCTGACCCGGGCAGCTGATCCAGGTGCTCGATCCGGGCACCTGATCGGAAGGAAGTGCGTGCCGCCATGATGCGGGTGGGAGGCTCCCCATCGCCGGCGGATCCGGGGCCCCGGGACGTCTCGGTCCTCGTCGTCGACGACTCGGAGCCCGTGCGTGACACGATCCGCACCATCGTGGAGATGCTGCCTGGCTGCCGCGTCGTCGGCGAGGCGGCGGACGGGCCCAGCGCGGTGGCCGAGGCCCGCCGCCTGGTCCCGGACGTGGTGCTCATGGACATCAACCTGCCCGGCTGCGACGGTCTGGCCGCCGCCGAGCAGATCCTGGCCGGGACGCCCACCCGCGTGATCGTGATCTCCGTCGAGAACGGGCGCGAGTACTTCCGCCGCGCCCTGCAGGCCGGCGCCTGCAACTTCCTGGTCAAGCCCTTCACCCCGGAGAGCCTGGGCGCCGCCATCCGCGGGGCCATGGGCGAGGTCGCGCCCCACGCCCGCCAGCTGGTGGTGGTGGGTGCCCAGGGCGGGGTCGGCGCCAGCACCCTGGCCGTCCATGCCGCCGCGCGCCTGCACGCGGCCGCCCTGGTCGCCTGGGGCGAGAGCCCGGCGGCGCTCGAGCTGCTCCTCGGCGAGGCCCGGGGGGTCACCGTCGTGCCGTACCGCGAGGATGCGCCCGGCGACCCCGGCGGCGGCCTTGTCGTGGTCGATGCCGGCCGCATGCCGCCGGAGCGGCTGCCGCGCGATGCCACCCGCCTGGTCGTGCTCGAGCCCAGCGTGGCATCGCTGCATGGCGCAGCCCGCTACGGCCCGCCGTTCGTCCTCAACCGGGCCGGCTGCCCCGGGGGCCTCTCGCGCGAGGACGTGGCCCGAGCCCTCGGCAGCCCGCCCGCGGCCGTCCTGCCCGAGGACGGCGCCGTGCGCGAGGCGGCCAACCTGGGCCGTCTGGCCGACCTGGCCCGCGGGCCATGGCACGCGGCCGTGACCGCGCTGCTGACCGACCTCGGCCTGCTGGAGGCCGAAGCGCCCCGCCCGGCCGGGCGCCCGCTGCTGCGGGCCAAGGGCTGGCGGCTGGCGACGGGAGGCGACCGTTCGTGAGCACCCTGTACGAGCGCCTGCGCGGCCGCGAGGCGACCCCGGCAGCGGCGACCCAGCCTGCCGCAGACCCCGCCGCTCCGGCGGCAGGAGCTGGCCAGGCCGCCGAGAACGCCCACGCGCCGCTGAGCCCGGTGTCCCCGGTGTCCCCGGCGACCCCGCCGGCCCCCGACGCCCCGCCGGGCCCCGGCCCAGCGCAGGGCGAGGCCCCCGCCCAGGCGGAGACGCAGGCTCCGGCCGCGGGTGCAAGTCCGGCACCCGTCCCGGCGACGCCTGTGGCTGCCGCGGCTCAGGCCCGGGCCTGGCCGCAGGCCCCGGTGCCCGCGCCGCACCAGGGGCCGGCCGCCGCTCAAGCCCCTGCCC
>JAJYVM010000172.1 GCA_021792015.1 Bacillota bacterium
CACGACTCGTTGCGCCCCCCACGCCACGCAGGGTACCGCCGCGGCGGCATCGCCCACATCCGCCGCCGGGTGGAGGCGCGGGTGGAAACGGCGCGCGTGCGCCTGCTACCGCGCGCTCCAGCGCAGGCCGGGGATGATCTGGGGTGTCGTGATGCGGTAGCGCGCGTACGCATCGCCGAAGGTGGCCGCCATCAGCCGCTCCTCCTCGCGCATCTTCAGCGCGACGTAGATGGCGAAGAGCACCACGAGGACGATCCACGTGCTGCCCTGCATCAGGGCGCCGCCCAGGATCATGGCGCACATGCCCGTGTAGATGGGGTGGCGGGTGATGGCGTAGGGTCCGTCCGTGCGAAGCTCGTGGCCGGACTTCACGCTGGGCTGCGAGCTCCACATGGCGCCGAGGATCCAGCGCGCCCAGAGGGTGAACGCCGTGCCGGCGACCAGCAGGATGGCGCCCACGGCGGGCAGCACGGGGCTCTGCGGGAGCACGCCCGTGAAGACCCGGACACGACCTTCGCCAAACACGATGAAGGCCAGCACCCACATCCAGAACGACCAGCCGAGCGAGCGCCGCTGTGTGCGCGGCCCGCGCACAATGTTGAGAATCCAGCCGGCGGTCCACACGGCCGCCCAGAGGCCCCAGCACACGTAGATGAGGGTGTTCGTCGGCAGCGCGCTCACGGGCGCCCCTCCTCCGCGCCGGGCGCCAGCCCGTGGCGGACGGCCCAGAGGACGGCCTCTGTCCGGTCGCGGCAGCCCAGCTTGGCGAAGATGTTGTTCACGTGGGTCTTGACGGTGGCCTCGCTGACGACGAGGCGGTCGGCGATGTCCCGGTTGCGGAGCCCGGCCGCCATCAGCCGCAGCACGTCCGTCTCGCGCTCGGTCAGACGCTCGCCCGGGGCGCCGCCGTCCGCGGCGATCTCGCGGGGGCTGACCTGGCGTGTCAGGGCGGTCAGGATGCGGCTGGCGGAGGCCGGCTGCAGGATCACCTGGCCGCCGGCGACGGCGCGGACGGCATGGACGAGCTCCGCCGCCGGCAGGTCCTTGAGCAGGTAGGCGGCCGCCCCGGCCTGCAGGGCGCGCAGGACGAGCTCGTCGTGGTCGTAGGTCGTCAGCGCGATGACGCGGATGCCGGGCAGCTCGGCGACGATGCGGCGCGTGGCCTCGACGCCGTCCACGCGCGGCATGCGCAGGTCGCAGAGCACGATGTCGGGCCGCAGCGAGCGGGCCAGGGTAAGGGCCTCCTCGCCGTCCCGGGCCGCCCCCACGACCTCGATGTCCGCCTCGGCGCCCAGGATGACCCGGAGGCCGTCCACAAGCAGGGCCTGGTCGTCGGCGAGCAGCACCCGGATCACGCGACCACCTCCGGTACGCGCTCGGCAAGCGGCAGGTCGGCGCGCAAAAGGAAGCCGCGCCCGTCCGGCGCCGGGCCGGCGGTGAGGGATCCGCCCAGGGCCTCCGCCCGCTCGGCCATGCCGCGCAGGCCCGACCCATGCACCCCCGCCGAGGGGGGCGGCGGTGTTCCGGGCGCGACCGCGCCGTCATCGCGCACCGTCAGCTCGACACCGCCGTCGGCGAAGGCCAGCCGCACCTCCGCGTGCTCGGCCTGACCGTGGCGGCGGGCGTTGGTCAGCGCCTCCTGGGTGATGCGGTACACGGCCAGGGCCACCGGCGCCGGCAGGGGACGCTCGTCTCCCTCCACCCGCAGCTCGCAGCCCAGGCCGGCCAGCCGGCCGGCGTCCTCGCACAGCCGCCGGAGGGCATCGACGCCCGCGGCGCCCGGGTCGGCGCGGATGGCGGCCACGGAGAGGCGGGCTTCCTGCAGGGCCTGGCGCGCCAGGCGGGCGACGGTTCGCACCTGCTCCGTGGCGCCCGCCGCGTCAGTCTGCAGCCGCACGACGGCCGCGTCGGCCTGCACGATGATGACCGTCAGCGTGTGGGCCAGCACGTCGTGGATCTCGCGGGCCACGCGGTTGCGCTCCTCGGAGGCCGCCAGCTCGGCGGCGTGGCTCGCGTATTCCTGCAGCCGCGCGTGGGCCGCCTCCAGGCGCGCGTGGTCGGCCTCCAGCTCGCGCAGCAGCCGCTCGGTCTCCCGTTGGCGCAGGCGGCGCTGGCGGCCGGCCATGACCAGGGCGTAGAAGACGACGAAGTCCTTGAGGATCGACCACGCGGCGGCAATCGGGCCCGGCAAGGTCCCCAGCAGCCGGAGGGTGGCCGCCTCCGCGATGAGGAGCCCGATCACGGCCCAGATGACACCCTGCCTGGTATCCCGGTAGCGGACGAAGGCCGTACCGGCGGCGCCCATCATGAGCAGTTCCGACGCGGCGCTCCGCGGGGCCAGGAAGGCACACCCACCCGCCAGGGCGAGGGCAAGCGCCAGCTGCGCCTGCGGCGGCCCGTCGGTCCGAGGTGCCCACGAGCAGATGATGGCGCCAGCCGCGGCGAAGAACAGCCAGAAGGCCGGCGGCAGCGGCTGGCCACCCTGGGCCAGGCCGAAGGCCAGCGCCAGGGCGACCATGCCCACCGGCATCATGTAGCCCGTGATCTCCCACGACCACCGCGGCGAACCCGTCGCTGCGCCTCCCCGCCACATGATTATCGATGGTAGACCCCCGATCCCGCCGCCGCGTCCGCCGGCGGGTGGAGGCGCGGGTGGAGGTCGGCGTCCACCCGCGCCCAGCCCGCAGCAGCCCGGGAACCGGGGCGCCGCCCGCGACGCTGGGGACCGCGCCAACCCAGCCGGGCCGCCTGCCCGGGAACCGCCATGGCGCGCGAAAGCGCGCCCAAATGGACCCACGGCCCGCCCGCGCCGGAACCGGCCCACCGCCTCGGGCGGTATAAGCGCGTCCAGCGCACGCGAGCATCGGAGCCGTGCCGCCGCCACTGCCCGCCCGGCGATCGGCATAGACTACCCGGCGGGAGGGCCGGCCGCATCGAGACCATCGCCATCGCGACGACCAGCGCCGACGCGGCCACGGCCCGCCCGCACATCGAACGCGCCCTGCAGCGCCTTGCGGGGCCGGCGGCCGCCGCCACCCTCCGCGCGTCCGAGCGGGGCGGCTACACCTTCTTGGCCTGCGGCATCGGCGATGCCCCCGAGGCGGAGGCGCGCGTGCGTGCTGCGCTGGCGCAGGGCGTGTGCGACTTCATCCTCGACGGCTGCCAGCAGCGGCTGCTGCGCCGCCTCGTCGCCACCCGCTACAGCTACTTCACGGCGCCGGAGCAGGCCGAGATCGTGGCCGCGGCCGAGCGCGCGCTGTCGGCCGTCGAGCGCCACGAGCGCATCCGCATGCGCATCCTGCAGTTCCTGGAGCGCCAGAACACGCTGATCGTCGACGGCTTCGTGACCTTTCGCCTGCAGGACCTCGTCGCCGAGGCGGAGGCGGCGCTGGACGGCTCCGTCGACACCTTCCTGCTGCAGCGCGAGTACCAGGAGTTCATCCTGCTGCTGCGCCACTTCGTGGAGACGCTGCCGCCGCGGCACGACCTGGTCCACGCCGTCATGCAGCCGGGCGGCGCCTTCCGCCTGACGGACGCCGACGGCCACCCCCTGTCCCGCGAGGCGGCCGAGGTCGAGGCCGCCGCGGCGCCGGAGCTGGCGCCCGAGGACCGCGTGATCAGCGCCCTCGTCACGCTGGCCCCGCGCACGGTCGTGCTGCACCGGCCGGCGGGGGAGCAGGCCCTGGACGAGGAGGCGGTGGCGACGGTGCGCGAGGTGTTCGGCGGGCGGCTGCACCTCTGCGCCGGGTGCCGCATCTGCCGCGGCGAGAGCGCGCAGGAGGAGCCCGCAGGCCGCTAGGCGACCCCGGAAGCGGATTTGGTCGGCCCGCGCGCAACGCGCGGGCCGTCACGCACGATCCACGCAGCCGGGGCGCCGGACGCCGCGGGGATCCCGCGCACCAATCACCCGGCCGGGGTGGCGGGCCAGGCCACGGTGACGGTCAGGCCGCCCTCGGGCGGGGAGTCGGCGGCGATGGTGCCGCCGTGGGCCAGCACCAGGGTGCGCGCGATGGCGAGGCCGAGGCCCGTGCCGCCGTCGCGGCCGCCCCCGCCGCGCTCGAAGCGCTCGAACAGGCGGGCGACGGTCCCGGCCGGGATGCGGTCGCCGGGGTTGCTGACCTTCAGGACGACCATGGGCGTGCCACCCTCCACGGCGACCCGCGCCTCCGCGCCGGCGGGGGTGTGGCGCGCGGCGTTGTCCAGCAGGTTCCAGAGCACCTGGCTCAGGCGGTCGGGGTCGGCATCCACCTGGGTGGCGCCGCCCTGCCCCTCGAAGCGGAAGGAGACGCCCCGGGCCGTGGCGACCGGCTCCAGCGACAGGCCGACGCGGATTGCGGCCTCGCGCAGGTCGACCGGCTGCAGGCGCAGCTCCAGCCGGGCCGCGTCCGACCGGGCCAGGACCAGCAGGTCGTCCACGAGGCGGCCAAGCCGCTCCGTCTCCTCGCTGGCCAGGGCCAGGGCGCGCGCCCGCTGCTCGGGGGGCAGGCCCCCGGCGTGGGCGCCGGCCAGGGCGCCGCGCAGGGCGGCCAGCGGGGAGCGCAGCTCGTGCGAGACGTCGGCCAGAAAGGCGCGGCGGCTGGCGTCGAGATCGCGCAGGCGCCGGGCCATCTCGCCCAGGCTCCGGGCCAGGGAGCGGACCTCCGACGGGCCCGCGTCCGCAAGGCTGACGTCGAAGGCGCCGCCCGCGATCTGGCCGGCGGCGCGCTCCAGGTGGCGGATGGGGGCGGCCACCCGCCCCGAGAGCCACGCGAACAGGGCCGCCGCCAGGATCAGGCCGAGGGCCGCGACCAGGGCGAGCCGGGCGGCGACCGCCTGCAGGACGTCGGCGCCGCCGATGCCGGCGGCCCAGATCAGCGCGCTGTGGGCGTGGGCCGGCTGGCCGAAGATCCGCGGCACGGGCACGCCGACGACGGCGAACGGGGTCGGGCGCGGGCCCTGCGAGGTGGTGAAGCGGTTGAGGGAGCGCCCGCCCAGAAGGTCGGTGAGCTCGCCCGGGGTCAGCCACTGGGTGTACGCGCCGAAGCCGGCGACGCCCAGCTGGCGCAGGGTGGCCCCGTTCGGGCCCACCAGCCAGACGTGGCCGCCGGTGTCGTGGACCAGGGTGAGCATGCGCGGGTTGGCGACGGGGGGCCGCTCGGCCAGCAGGCGGGCGACGGACTCGGCCGCGCGGTGCAGCGACGCGGCGCGGCCGGCGGCGAAGTAGTGGCCGAAGAAGGCGGCCAGGAGCAGGGCCAGGCCGGTGAAGGTGACGGCGATCACGCCGAGCGAGCCGAAGATCAGCTGGCTGCGCAGCGACCCCGGCCGGCGGCCGGCTGCCTCCCGGCGGCGGGCGCTCACCGATCGACCGTCAGCCGGTAGCCGACGCCCCACACGGTCTCGATGCGCCAGGGCGCCGGCTCCTCGGCGCCCCAGGCCTCCTGCAGCTTGCGGCGCAGGCGGGTGACGAAGGCATCGACCGTGCGCTCGTCGACGTCGCTGTCCATGCCCCAGACCTGGTCCAGGAGCTGGCCGCGGGTGAAGGCGCGGCCGGGGGAGGCGGCCAGTACGGCCAGCAGGTCGACCTCCCGGCGGCTGAGGGCCACCGTGTGCCCGCGGACGTGGACGGCATAGGCGCTCCGATCCACCCGCAGGTCCCCGAGGCTCACCACATCGTCCATCAGGCGCCCCGCGCGCCGTAATAGCGCGCGGACGCGCGCCAAAAGCTCCTCCGGATCGAAGGGCTTGACGACGTAATCGTCCGCCCCCAGGCGGAAGCCCTGGAGCTTGTCCCGCGTCTCGCCGAGGGCCGTCAGGACCAGCACCGGCACGTCGCGCTCGCCGCGCAGGCGGCTCAGGACCTCGAAGCCGTCCATGCCGGGCAGGCGCAGGTCCAGGACCACCAGGTCGGGCCAGAAGTCGTCGAGGTCCTTCAGCGCCGAGCGGCCGTCGCCGTACCGGCGCACCTCGCAGCCGGCCCGCCGCAGGTGCAGGACCAGCACCTCCGCGATGGCGGGATCGTCCTCCACCACGGCCACGCGCGGGGCCTTGCCGCCAGCATTCACAACCGTGTCACACCTCGATGATACGCTCGCCCAGCAATGGTCACCGGAGGTAAGGACGCGGGCGCGGTGCAGCGGCGGCCCGTCGGGATCCTGGCGGCGCTGCTGGCCGTGGGGATCATCGTGGGCGGGCTCATGGCGGGCCAGGCCTACGCGCTCCGCCTGGCCGAGCGCAACCTCGCGACGGTGGCCTCGGGGCCGCTGCCCATCAAGTACGACAACCTCACGTTTCAGCGGGCGGCCTTCGCCGTGACCGGCGAGCTGCCCATGTACGGCAGCTCGGAGCTGTTCTGCTGCGGGCAGCCGGACCTGCCCACCCAGTTCTTCGCGAACGCGCCGGCCGGCTTTCACCCCTTCGCCATCGGGCGGGCCGGCACGGGCGACCTGATGTTCCTCGAGACCTTCGGGGCCCTGGGGAGCGCGGTGCGCGGCAAGCGGGTGGTCGTGTCGGTGTCGCCGCAGTGGTTCTACGGCAGCAGGGGCATCACGGCCGGCTACAACGGCACCTTCTCGCCCGAGATCGCCGAGGTCTTCACCTACGACGCGCCGCTGCCGATGCCGCTGCGCGAGGCGGCGGCGGCTCAGATGGCGGCGCATCCCTCCACCCTGGCGGGGCAGGGGCTGCTGAGCCTTGGCGTGCACGCGCTGGCATCCGGCAACCTGCCGCTCTACTACGCCCTGCTGCCGGTGGGGCGGCTGGATGCCTGGGCGCACCAGATCAAGGATGCCTGGCGGACCGTCGCCTACCTGGCGAGTCAGGGCCGGGGCGCGGCGGCGGGCGTGCGGCCCGGGCATCCCGCGCGGTCGAGGGTGCAGCAGGTGGCGGCGGCGTCGGCGGGCCGGGGCGGGCGCGGCCGGGTGGGCGCGGCGGCGGGACATGGCGGGCGGGTGACCCTGGCGACCGAGGGCGTCAACGCCGGGTCCCTGGCGGGCCTTGTCGCGACCCTGCGCAACGCCGTCGTGGCCCTGGGCCAAGCGGTGCTGCGGGAGCCGCTGGCGCCGAGCGCGCCGCCGGCGCATGCCGTGGCCCCCGCATCGCGTGTCCCGTCGGGGTCGTTGTCCGCGTCGGGCGCCACTTCGGGGTCGCTGTCCGCGGGCCGGTCCAGCCGCCCACCCGCGCGGGGGACCGGGGCCTCGTCCGGATCGGCGGCGGCGGCGCGCGTGAACCGGTCCCCCATCGGCGTCCTGACCACGGCGCCCGTGAACCTCCCGCTTGGTGCGCCCCCCACCGCGCGCCCGCTGCTGGCGGCGCTCACGCGGAAGGCCAGCGGGCCGCCCGCCGGCGCGCCCATCCCCTGGCTGGGCAAGCTGGCGGCGGCGACGCGCCTGGAGAACACCCTGGCCGGCAGCGACCCGTTCGGCTTTTTCATGAACCGCCCGAGCCTCCACATGCTGGAGCCCGCCCTGCGCCTCTACTGCGCCGGGGTCAGCAACGCCGCGGGCGGGGTCTACCCGTTCCCGACCGGGTGGGCGAGGACCATGGCCGGCTCGGCCGAGTGGACCGACCTCGGCCTGGAGATGCAGGCGCTGCGCGACCTGGGTGCCCGGGCGCTCGTCTGGACGATCCCGTTTCAGGGCTACTACGACAACTACACGCAGCTGTCGCGGCCGGCCCGGCAGGTGTACTACCGGCGCTTCCTGCAGGTGACGGCGCCCTCGGGCTTCCCGGCCGTCACCTTCGTCCAGGCCGACGGCGACCGCCTCTTCATCGCCAACACCGGCAACCACTTCAGCCCGC
>JAJYVM010000173.1 GCA_021792015.1 Bacillota bacterium
TGGGCGGCGCCCACGGCGGCGGCGTCGGCCGGCGGGATGGCGGCAGCGTCGCCGAAGCTGGGCGCCGGCGCGGATGCGGTCGGCAGGCCCAGGGCCTGCACCACCCAGGTGACGACCTCGGCCCGGGGGGCCGGTGCTGTCGGGTCGAAGGCGCGCAGGTCGGGGATGATGCCGTGCTGGCTGGCCCAGTGGACGGCGGCCTGCGCCCAGCTGGCGACGCCCGGGAGGGTCGCCGTCGGCTGCGCGGCGGCGCTGGGGAACAGGCGGGCCAGGAAGGTGACGACCTGCTCGGCGGTCACCGGCTGGTCGGGCGCGAAGGCGCTGGCGGAGACACCCTTCACCACCCCCTGCGCGGCCAGGAAGGCGATGGCCGGCTCGGCCCACGGCACGGTGCTCACATCGTTGAACGTGAGTGGCGGCGAGGCGGCCGCGGCGGGGGCCGATGCCATGGCAACCAGGGCGGCGGCGGCGAGGATGGCGACGCAGCGCATGATGTACCGCTTGATGTACCGCATGGGGGAAGAGGTTTCGCAGGCGAGGCGCCCGATCCTGCGGGCAGGGATCGCCCGCGGCGGTGGCAAAGGTGGGGCCATGGACATCGAGGGTGACGACGTGGTGCTCTGCCGCTGCCAGGCGGTGGGGGCGGGCATGGTGATGGCGGCCATCGCGGGCCATGGCCTCGTGCGCTGCGACCAGGTGAAGAAGCTCACCGGCGCCGGAATGGGACCCTGTCAGGGCCGAGTGTGCGGGCCACTGCTGGCGGCGGCCCTGGCGGCGGCGGGTGTGGCGGGCGATCCCGGCCCGCTGCGGGTGCGGCCGCCGCTTCGGCCCGTTCCGCTCGGCGTGCTGGCCGCCGGGGCCGAGGCGCTGGCGGAGCCGCGCGGCACGGTCAGCGCGAAGGTGCTGTGGGGGCTGTCGGCGGGCGAGGCGACGCTGACGCTGGAGCCGGAGGTCGGCGTGGGGCCAGGTCTTACGCCGGAGTCGCCGGCGGCGTCCGCGCCGAAGCCGGCGCCTGGGGGCGAACGCCCGTGAAAGCCGCCGAGGTCGTCGTCATCGGGGGCGGCGTGATCGGCTCCGCCATCGCGTACAACCTGGCGAAGGCCGGGGTGGACGTGGCCCTCTGCGACCGCGCGCACCCGCCGGCGGGCGGGACCGCCTCCGGGGCCAGCGCGGGCGGCGTGCGCCAGCAGAACCGTGTCGGGGCCGAGCTGGACCTGGCGCTGCGGGCCATCGCCATCTGGCGCGACCTCGAGTCGGAGCTCGACGCCGACCTCCTCTACCGGCGCGACGGCATGGCGATCTGCATCGACGACGAGCGCCTGTTGCCGGCGCTGCGGCGCCGGATCGACGGGGAGCGGGCCGGCGGGCTGCTGGACGTGCGGCTGGCGGACGGCGACGAGCTGCGCCGGATCGTGCCCGACCTCTCGCGGGAAATCGTGGCCGGCAGCTGGTGTGAGAGCGACGGGCATGCGGATCCCATCCGGACGACCATCGGCTTTCAGCGGGCGGCGGGCGCTCGCGGCGCCCGCATCCACCCGGACACGCCGGCGCTCGATGTGCTGCGTGCGGGCGGCCGGGTGCAGGCCGTGCTGACGCCGCAGGGGCCGCTGCCCTGCCGGACCGTGGTGCTGGCGGCAGGGCCGTGGACGCCGGCCCTGCTGAAGAAGCTGGGGTGCGAGCTGCCCATCCGGCCGGGCTGCCTGCAGATGCAGGCCACGGCGGCGATGCCGGCGCGGCTGCGGCCGGTGCTGGGCTGGGTGGGGCACGGCATCAGCCTGAAGCAGGTTCCGGGCGGCGCCTACGTGGTCGGCGGGGGCTGGCCGGGGCGGGGCGAGCCCGAGCGCTATCAGGCCGACGTGATCCCCGAGAGCATGCGCAAGAGCGCGGCGGTGGTCGTCGGGCTCATCCCGGCGCTCGTGGGCGTGCCGGTCGTGCGGGCCTGGGTCGGCTGGGAGTCGTTCTCCGAGGACGACCAGCCGGTGATCGGCGCACTGCCGGGAATCGAGGGCGTCCTGATCGCGGCGGGCTTCTCCGGGCACGGGTTCGCACTTGCGCCGGCGGTGGGGGAGCAGGTCGCGCGCGCCGTGGTGGGCGGGAAGATCCCCGACGTGCTGCGGCCGGTGGGGCCCGACCGGTTTGCGGCGAGCCCCGCGGGTGGGGCGAAGGCATGACGGGCTGGCGGCCCGCCGTGTTTGCGGCGTGCGGCGCGGGCGGGCAGGGCCGGCGAGCCTCGCGGGTGGGGTGAAGGCATGACGGGCTGGCGGCCCGCCATGGCCCTTGGAAGGCCGCATCCCGCACGGCGGCGCGTGCGGCGGCGGCTTCCGGCAGCGGTGGATGAAGGGCGTCGCTTCTGGGCGGAGGGGATGGCCGCGTGACGGTGTTCTGGGAGGGAAGGCCGGTCGCGGCGCAGCCGGGGCAGAGCCTGGCGGCCGCGCTCTGGGCGGCGGGCGTGCGCGATCTCGCCGGCGAGGCGGAGATGGCGCGCGGCCTTTACTGCGGGGTCGGCCACTGCTTCGCCTGCCGCATCGCCGTGGACGGCATCCACGGGGTGCGCGCCTGCCTGATCCCCGTGCGCGAGGGGATGCGCGCGGGGGCGGAGCCGGGCGATCAGGGCGATGCCGGGGGCAGCGCGGGCGGGTCCGTGGGGGCGGGCGGCCTCGGCGCGAGCGGGCAGCCCGGTGTCGCGGCCGCGCCCCAAGGGGATGGCGCTGGGCCGCCAGTGGCGGTCCTGGGCGCGGGTCCGGCCGGCCTGGCCGCGGCGGCCGTCCTGGCCGAGGCTGGTGCGCAGGTCTCGGTCCTCGACGAGGCGCCCGAACCGGGCGGAGCGCTCCGCCTGGTCGACCCCCAGCGGGCGGCGGACCTTGCGGCGCGTGCGACCGCCGCGGGCGCCCGGATCCTCTGCGGCACGAGCGTCTGGGGGGTGTACCCCGGCTGGCGGCTGCTGCTGGCGCCGGCCGGCCCGGGTGCGGCCGGCGCTCCCGCCGAGCTCGCCGCGGACGCGCTCATCCTGGCGACCGGGGCCGTCCAGCGCCCGCTGGCCATGCCCGGCTGGACGCTGCCCGGCGTGGTGGCCCCCTGGGCCGCGCTCCACCTCCTCCGCGCGGGCGCGCTCGAGCCTGGCACCAGGGTGGCCGCCGTCGGCAGCGACCCCGCCACCGGACTGGCCGTCGAGCGGCTCCGGGCCGCCGGCCTCGACGTGGTGGCGGTGCTCAGGCCGCGGCCATCGCCGCTGGTGCCGCAGGCATACGCGCTGGCCGCCGTGGATTTGGCTCCGCAGCACGACCGCCTGGGCATCGCCTTCCTGGGCGGGCGGCGCCTGGAGGGGGTTCGCACCTGCGCGCCGGACGGCACGGGGCAGGCGGATGTGGCGGTCGACCTGGCGGTTGCCGGCACGGGCCTCAGCCCCCTGACCGACGCGGCCCAGCTGGCCGGCGCGACCGTCGCCGCCGTCGAGGCGCTGGGCGGGTTCGTGGCCCTGCACGGGCCTGCGATGGAGTCCAGGGCGCCGCGCCTGTTCGTCGCCGGAGCCGTCACCGGCGCGGAGGGGGCGGAGGTGGCCGAGGCCCAGGGCCGTGTGGCCGGCCTGGCCTGCGCCGCCGCCTGCGGCCTGCTGGGCGCGGGTCCGGGGGTGCACGCGCGCCGCACAGCCGCGGCAGCGGACCTGGACGCCGCACATGCGCGCGCCGCCGCGCGGCATCCGTCCGCGGCGGTCGGGCGCGCCGAGATCGCGCGCCGGTGGGCCGCACAGCTCCCCGGGACTCCCTGAAAGGCGCGCAGCGACCTGACGCGGATTTGCTCATGCCAACGGCCGCCGGTGCGATCGCCGGCGGCCGTTTCAATGCGATGCCCGGAAGACCCGGCGGTCCTACCCCACGTCGTGAATAGCCAAAGCATGCCTCTCAATTCGGGCGCCAACCCCAGGGCCATTGTCGATACACGTCGATTCACTGAGATGAATAATTCGTCCGTGCAGGCAGGCGATCTCGGCAACCCACGCGAAGAAGAGGTCGCCGGTGGCCGCAGACGAAGGTTGCGACCGCTGAAGTGGCGGTCGTCGCATACGAAGATCGCGTAATATTGACCGGGAACCCATCAGTGCGGCATTCGCGCTGATTCCCGCCAATCGAATGGGGAGAGGGCGATTTGCATTGAGTGAACCCGCCGTGGCCGGGCCCGAGAAGAACGGCAGAGGCAGGGCCACCGCAGAGCGCGGCGGCGGCCGTGGCGAAGCGATTCGCAGCCGTATCCTCGCTCATCTGAGCGAGCTTCAGAAGGGCCACACCCACGTCGTCACGACAACGAAGGCCATGGCCGATGCGCTCCATCTGCCCACGACCACGGTCGCCTACGCGGTGCGCAAACTCGCCGCCGCCGGCATGCTGACGACGAAGTCGCTTGGACCGCGGGGCCAGCGCTTCGTGGTCGAGCGGACGATGCCGGTGCGCGTCGCCGGCCGTGGTCGCACTCGCGGCGCGGTGGGCCAGTTCTGCCCGTGGTGCGGCCAGGCGGTCCAATCCGCGTGGCGGTACTGCACCCACTGCGGACAGAAGCTCCCCCGCGGGAGCGCCTGAGGGGCCCCGGCTCCCCGCCCGGCTCCCCGCCCGGCTCCCCGCCCGGCTCCCCGCGCGCGAGAGCGGCCCAGGACCGCGTTCGGGCGGTCGCCGCGCCCCTCCGCCGCCGACGCCCGGCGCCGCTCACCTCTCCCTGCGCATCCAGGCCCGCGCCCCTGTGGCGCGGGCCTCGCCGTATGCGGGCGCGCCGCGGCCGGCAGCGGGGCACGGGACGGCCCCCCCGGAGGACCAGCGGCGACGAGTTCCTGGTGGTGTTTCCGGAGACGACCCTGAAGGAGGGCCTGGCTGTCGCCGAGCGCATCCGCGCCCAGGTCGACGGAACGCGCTTCGCCGTGCGCGCCGACATCCGCGCCATCCAGCTGAGCGTGAGCGTCGGTGTCGCCGAGGCCCAGCCGCGCGAAGGCGTGACTGCGCTCGTCAGCCGCGCGGACCAGGGCCTTCATCGCGCCAAGGCCGTCCGCAACCGCGTCCACGCCGGCGCCGGCTGAGCCGCCACCGGCCGGCCCGTCCTCGCCGCCCCCACCGCGATCGCGTATCATGAATCTTTGGGTCGCCCGGCGGCCCTGGGAAGGGAGCGATCGCCCATGAAGCAGGCCGTGATGGAAACCGACAAGGGCAAGATGACGATTGAACTGTATCCCGACGAGGCGCCCGGCACGGTGGCCAATTTCGAGAAGCTGGCCAACAGCGGCTTTTACGACGGCCTCACCTTCCACCGCGTGATCCCGAACTTCGTGATCCAGGGCGGCTGCCCGCGCGGCGACGGTACGGGCGGTCCCGGCTGGACCATCAAGTGCGAGACCGACGGCAACCCGAGGAAGCACCAGCGCGGCAGCCTCTCGATGGCGCACGCCGGCCGCGACACGGGCGGCAGCCAGTTCTTCATCTGCCACAGCCCGCAGCCGCACCTGGACGGCAAGCACACCGTCTTCGGCCGCGTGACGGAGGGCCTGGAGATCGTGGATGCCATCCGGCGCGGCGACCACATGACCAAGGTCCGGGTGGAGACAGCGGAAGATTCGTGATGGCGGCGCCCCACGGCGCCGCCACCAACACCGCCTATTCGGCGGCCTTCGTCCTATGGGTGCTGGCCGAGGCCGGCATCTTCGCGGCGACGTGGCGGCGCGCCGGCAATCGCTCCGGCGATCGCGGATCCTACCTCGCGATCGTCATCGGCGTCTTTGCCGCCATCACCATCAGCTTCGACCTGCCCGGGCTCAACCCCGTGCTGCTGCCGCCCGGCTGGTCCTGGGTCGGCATCGGCCTCATGGTGGCGGGCATCGCCCTGCGGGTCTGGGCCGTCGCCACCCTCGGCCGGTACTTCTCGCTGCTCGTCACGATCCAGAGCGACCACCGTCTCGTCGAACGGGGGCCGTACCGCTTCCTGCGCCACCCGGCCTACGCGGGGAGCCTGCTGACCCTGCTGGGGGTGCCGCTGGGCGACCGTGAGCCGGTCGGGGCGCTGCTGGTGCTGGCGATCGGCCTGCTCGCCTTCGGCTACCGCATGCGCCTGGAGGAGCGGGCCCTGCTGGGCAACCTCGGCGACGAGTACCGCGCCTACATGGGGCGCACCTGGCGGGTCATCCCCTGGGTGTGGTGAGTCGGGCTCAGCGACGGGCTGTCACCAGGTACGCGCGCATGGCGGGGTCCGCGCCCGGCGGCAGGTCGCGGCTGGGGAAGCGGCTGCAGCTGGCGTCCGGGGCACCGGGCCAGCTCACGCGGGACGGCGTCCAGCCCGCGGCCGCGAACAGGCCCGCCGGATCATCCGTGCGAAAGCCGAACTCCGCGTTGCGGGCATGCGGCGGTGGCCAGTGCCGAAGACATCCGCCAAGATGTGGCTGCCCGGGGCGGACAGGCTGGCGGCATCGCGGAGGAGCGTGCCTACCGATGGCTCGCTCAGGTAGTCCAACGGGCCTTCCGCCACCCACACGGCAGGGGCGGTCGGGTCGAAGCCGGCTTCTTGAAGGGCAGGCTGCCAACACGCCGTGAGGCCAGCCGCCACCGGGCGGCGCCCGCAGCGCGGCGGGACGTCGTCCGCGGGGACCTCCGGCCGGTCGATCTCAAAGACCGTCGCGCCCTCGGGCAGCGTCAGGCGGAACGCACGCGCGTCGAACCCCGCCCCGAGCAGCACGACCTGGCGGACACCGGCGGCGTGCATGGCCTGGAGCAGCACGTCGTCGAAGTGGCGGGTCCGAACGGGCAGGAAGGGGTTCTCGCCGCCGCTGGCGGCCTCGGCGCGCGCGAGGACCGAAGCGCCGCGCGGGCCGGCCAGGGCCGCGGCGAAGGGGTCCCGGAACAGGGCATCCGGGCGGGCGCTCTCCCGCGCCCGGGCCGCCGCGATCCAGGCCGCGGTGGCGCTCACGCGAGGTAGGGGAGGCCCGGATTGCTCCGGGGCAGCGAGCGGCCGAAATCCCTGCAGATGCGGACGAGCGAGGCGATGCGAAGGGTCACGGCGGGCGGGAAGCCAAGGTCGAGCGTCTCGGCGCGGGCCAGCAGGCTCGCGAGCAGGCCTGGCGGCGCCGCGCCGTCGGGGGGCGCGCACCGCGCCAGGGCCTCGAAGAGGTGCCGCGCCGCCTCCACCGCGCCGTTGTACGGCCCCTTATCGAAGGGCGGTCCAGCGGCGACCTCCATGGTGTGGGCGATGGTCAGGCCGGCGATGGCCGTGGCCGCCGGCAGGTTGACGTCGTCGCCGCTCGGATCCGCGCAGAAGGCCTCCCATGCCTCGAGCGCCCAGTCGCTGGCGAATGCGAGGGCTTCGGCCGCGGGCGCCGACCGCACATAGGCGGCCAGGGCGGGCAGGACGGCGGCGTGGTCCGCGCGCTCGGCGAGGGCACGGGCCAGGGCCGGCCGCACGAGGCCGACGTCGCCGGCTTTGGCCACCCCGGAGAGCCCGGCCGCAAAGGCGGACGGGTCGCCGCCGGCCGCCAGCGCGGCCAGCGCCTCCACGCACCAGCGGCGCGCCTCCTCGGCCGTCATCCTCAACCCTCCGCCCTCACGATCATGAACCAGGTCGATGCGACACGAAAGCGCCCGCCGGGTATTGTGAAGCGGTGGGGGTGGCGAATTTTGGCGATCCTCCAGGCAGCGCTGCTCATTCTCGTCGGCCTGGCGGCGGTGGCGGTCGCCTCGCGGTACGGCGGCCGCTGGCTGCCCTTCCTGCTGGCGGGGGCCGCGGGGTGGGTGCTGGCGCAGGTCCTGAAGGCC
>JAJYVM010000174.1 GCA_021792015.1 Bacillota bacterium
TTGCCGGGCAGGCGCCAAGCGGAACCCCCCTGTCTTCAAGTATCGTCCTCCGGCCGTGGGGTCTGGCCACCAGTCGGCCACGATGCGCCAACGCCAGCGGGCTCAACGGTCCGGCCGCACGGGCGGTAGACCCGGACGCCGTCAGCCCCGAGGGCCTTGCGAACGCCAGCGGGCTCAACGGTCCGGCCGCACGGGCGGGACCACCCATGGCGGTGGCCGATGCGGCGGCGCATGGAGGCGCACCCTCAACGTCGTACGCGCCATCGTGCCCGCGCGGGCCGGCCCGTAGGCTGCCTCCCCCGAGCTCGGCTGGACTTCCTCGCGACGGTGCACCACACTGGCATGTGGTATTCGAGCCGCTCCGCGGCGCCATGGGATGGCAGGAAATCGTCGGCATGCCGCCGGGGTGGCTTGTCTGGATATTCATACTGCGTTAGCATTCCTTTTAGTCCGTGCGTGACCGGGATTGTTCGGGTCGCGCATGGATGCACACAGAGGAGTGACCGTCCCCTTGACCGGACCCACGACATCCGCATCGGCCTCAGCCTCCGGGTGGCGGCGGCTGCTTGTTGAGCCAGCCCGGCCGAAACGAATCGCCAGCCGCAACGACGCCTATTGGTTCGCCGTCGCGACCGTCTGTGTCGGCGCCTTCATGGGCCAACTGGACGCCAGCATTGTGACGCTGGCCTTCCCAACGCTCACGCGGGACTTCCACGCCAGCGTTGCGGACGTCCAGTGGGTGGGGTTGGCCTACCTCCTGGCCCTCGCCATCGCGCTGCCGCTGGTCGGCCGCCTGGCCGACATGGTGGGGCGCAAGCTCCTGTACACGTATGGCTTCATCCTCTTCATCATCGGCTCGGCGCTCTGCGGGCTGTCAGGCAGCCTGGTCATGCTCGACATCTTCCGTGTTCTGCAGGCGATGGGTGCGGCCATGCTGCAGGCCAACTCGGTCGCCATCATCGCGGGGGTCATGCCGCCCGAGAAGCTCGGCAGCGGGATCGGCGTTCAGGGCATGGCGCAGGCGCTGGGGCTGGCCCTTGGACCGGTCGTCGGTGGGCTGCTCATCACCCTCGGCGGCTGGCGGCTGATCTTCTACGTCAACGTCCCGGCAGGCATCGTGGGCACGATGCTCGGCTGGTACCTCATTCCCCGCAGCCGCAACCTCAGTGGGACCGCTCGCTTCGACTGGACCGGCTCCGCGATGCTGCTGCCGGCTGTCGGCGCCCTGTTCTACGCCCTCTCCGAGGGTTCGACCTTCGGCTGGGGCTCGCCCGTCATCCTGGCGTGCTTCGTCATCGCCATCGCCTCCTTCGCCGTGTTCCTGCGGGTCGAGGCGCGGGCCGCAGCGCCGATCCTGCGGCTCGGCCTGCTGCGCCTGAGGTCGTTCACAAACGGTCTGGGGCAGGGCGTCACCAACTACATGGTCACCTTCGGCACGCTGTTCGTCGTCCCGTTCTTCCTCGAGAGCGCCCGCCATGCCTCGCCGGCCACGGCCGGACTGGAACTGCTGGCGATGCCGGCCGGCCTCGGGATCGTGGCCCTGTTTGCGGGGCGCTGGGCTGACCAGGTGGGCCCGCGGCGGCCCGCGGTCATCGGCATGAGCGTCGACGTCGTATGCCTCGCGTACCTGGCGCTCTTCCGCCCCAGCGGTATTCCCTTCCTGGTGGCCCTGGCGCTGGTTGGCGCGGGGGTCGGCGCCTCAACCGCGCCGAACAACGCGGCCACTGTCGGCGCCGTGCCGCGCGAGCACCAGGGCGTGGCCAGCGGTGTCCTCAACATGATCCGCAGCTTCGGCACGGCCATGGGCCTGTCGATCACCGCCAGCGTCTTCACCGCCGTCGCGGGCAGTGCCGTCGACCCCACGCTCGTTGCGGGCGGGTTCTCGGCCGCCGTCTGGATGCTGGCCGGGGTGGCCTTCGTCGGTGGTGTTCTGGCCGTGTTGCGGGGCAACGTGAAGCTGAGCGCCGACCCCACCCTGCGGGTGGAGTGACCTTGACTGCGCTGGCAGGACCGGGTATGGTCGACCTGTAACTGAATCGCGACCGCGCGAGGATGGGGAGTAGTACGCGCAGTCACCTGCGCACAGCGAGCCGGGGGCGGTGGGAGCCCGGCGGCGGGTGGGCGCCGAATGGACCTCGGAGCAGCCATCGGGAATCGGTGGCCGCGTTGCCCGGCGATAACGGGCGGCGGTATCGGCGAGAGCCCGTACCGCGACGAGTGAGGCCCTGATGCCTCATTTGGGTGGCACCGCGGAAGCCCTTCGCCCCAAGCTGGACGAAGGCTTTTTTCTTTTATGCGGGCGGCCGCCCCGATGGGGGAGCGGCCTAACATGGGTGGCAACACGGAGCCTTCCGTCCCAACGACGGAGGGCTCCTTTTTGTTTGGAGGCGGCGGCATGACCCATCCCGAGACCCGGTTGCAGGTGGCTCCCGCGACCCGGCTGCTGATGGCGGACATGGAGACGCCGATCAGCCTGTTCCTGAAGCTGCGCCCCCTCGGCGCGCGCTACCTGCTGGAGAGTGCGGAGCAGGGCGAGCGCATGGGTCGCTATTCCTTCATCGGGATCGGCGCCGTGAGGCGCCTGGTGTCCCGCAAGCCGGGCATCAGCGAGATCGTGAGCGCGGAAGGCCCCACCGAGGTCTTGCACGGGTCCCCGCTGGACGCCGTGCGCCACCTCATGGCGGGGTTTGAGCTCGCCGGCGGGCCGGATGATTTTCCGCCCTTTTATGGCGGGGCCGTCGGCTACCTCGGCTACGACCTCGTCCACTACCTCGAGCCGCGCGTGCCCCGCACGCCGGCCGATGACGTCGGCTGGCCCGAGGCCGTGTTCGTCATCGCCCAGGACGTGGTGGCCTTCGACCACCTGACGCACCGCGTGCTGTTGGTCGACAGCTGCACGGACGGCGAAGCCGCCGCGGCCGCGCGCCTGGACGCCATCGAGGCCGCCGTCCGGGGCCCGCAGCCGGCTGAGGCGGAGCGGCGACCCGTTGCCGAGGAGGCGGCCACCGCGAACCTGTCGGCGGACGCCTACCGCGAGGCTGTCAGCCGCGCCAAGGCGCACATCGCGGCGGGCAACGCGTTTCAGGTGGTCGTGAGTCAGCGCCTGCACCGGCCGCTGCGGGCGGCGCCGTTCGACGTCTACCGCGCCCTGCGCTCCGTCAACCCGTCGCCCTACATGTTCTTCCTGGACTTCGCCGAGGAGGGGATGGCCCTCGCCGGCGCCTCGCCCGAGATGCTGGTGCGGGTGCGCGGGGACCTGATCGAGTCCCGGGCCACCATCGCCGGCACCCGGCCGCGCGGCCGCGACGCGGCCGAGGATCTCGCCCTGGCGGCGGAGTTGCGCGCCGATCCCAAGGAGTGCGCCGAGCACGTGATGCTGGTGGACCTTGCCCGCAACGACGTCGGCCGCGTGGCCGTGCCGGGAAGCGTGCGCGTGCCGGAGCTGATGGCGGTCGAGCGCTACGCCGCCGTCATGCACATGGCCTCGGCCGTGGAGGGGCGGCTGCTCCCCGGCCGCGACGCGTTCGACGCGCTGGCGGCGACCTTCCCCGCCGGCACCGTCTCCGGCGCGCCCAAGGTGCGGGCCATGGAGATCCTGGCCGAGCTGGAGCCGACCCGGCGCGGGCCCTACTCCGGCTGCGTCGGCTACTTCGGCTGGAACGGGAGCCTGGACTGCTGCATCACGCTGCGCACCATCGCCATGACCGGCGGCAGCGCCTACATCCAGGCGGGCGCCGGCATCGTCGCCGACTCGGACCCGCAGCGGGAGTTCGAGGAGTGCCACCACAAGGCGCGGGCGCTGATGCGGGCGCTCGACCTGGCGGAGGGGGGGCTGCCGCGGTGAGGGTGCTGCTGATCGACAACTACGACTCCTTCACCTACAACCTGCTGCAGTACCTGGCCGAGCTGGGGGCCGACGTGATCGTCCGCCGCAACGACGCCGTGGGCGTGGATGAGGCGGAGGCGCTCAGCGCCGACGCGCTCGTCATATCCCCCGGACCCGGCCGGCCCGAGGATGCGGGGATCTGCGTCGACCTGATCCGCGCCCTGGGTCCCCAGATCCCGACCCTCGGCGTCTGCCTCGGGCACCAGGCCATCGCCGTCGCCTTCGGCGGCGAGGTGGTGCTGGCGCCGGCGGCGCTGCACGGCAAGACGTCGCCGATCCTCCACGACGGAGCGGACCCGCTCTTTTCCGGGCTGCCCTCGCCGTTCAGGGCCACGCGCTACCACTCGCTCTGCGTGCGGCGGGAGGGGCTGCCGGCCGAGCTGGCCGTGACCGCGACCTCCGATGACGGGCTCATCATGGGGTTGCGCCACCGCCGCCACCCCATCGCGGGCGTCCAGTTCCATCCCGAGTCGATCCTGACGGAGCCAGGGCGGCAGATCCTGGCCAACTTTCTCGGCAAGGGGGTCGCGGGCCGTGCAGCCGTTTCTGCAGAAGCTGACCGCCGGTAAGGATCTGAGCCTGGAGGAAGCGCAGGCGGCCATGGACGAGATCTTCAGCGGGCAGGCCACGCCCGCCCAGGTCGGGGCCTTCCTGGCGGCCCTGCGCACCAAGGGGGAGACGGTGGACGAGATCGCCGGCTGCGCGCGGTCCATGCGGGCGCACGCCACGCGGGTCGCGACACGGCACCCGCTGGTGGTCGACACCTGCGGCACCGGCGGCGACGGGGTGGGCACCTTCAACATCTCCACGACGGCGGCCTTCGTGGTGGCGGCGGCGGGGCTGCCCGTGGCCAAGCACGGCAACCGCGCTGCCTCCTCGCGCTCGGGCAGCGCCGACGTGCTGGAGGCCCTGGGGGTGCCGATCGATCTGGCGCCGGATCAGGTGGGCGCCTGCCTGGACGAGGTGGGCATCGGCTTCCTCTTCGCGGTGCGGCTGCACGGGGCCATGCGCCACGCGGGCGGGGTCCGGCGCGAGCTCGGCGTGCGCACGGTCTTCAACCTGCTGGGCCCGCTGACCAACCCGGCCGGGGCGCAGTGCCAGCTGATCGGCGTGGCGGAGCCGCACCTTGTGCCGATGATCGCGTCGGTGCTGGCCGCGCTGGGCACACGCCGCGCCCTGGTCGTCCACGGGCAGGGGCTGGACGAGATGACGGTGACGGGCTCGACACTGGTGGCCGAGGCCGACGGCCGAGGTGTTCGCAGCTACGAGGTGGCGCCGGAGGATGTGGGATTGGCGCGCGCGTCGCGCGAGCAACTCCTTGGCGGCACCCCCGCGGAGAACGCGGAGATCACGCTGTCCGTCTTGGGCGGCGCCGCGGGTCCGCGCCGGGACATCGTGTGCCTCAATGCCGCGGCTGCGCTGCTGGCCGGCGACGTCGTGGAGGACCTGCGCGAGGGCGTGGCCCGCGCCCAGGCGGCCATCGACAGCGGCGGCGCCATGCGCAAGCTGGACGAGCTGCGGGCGTACGCGCAAGCGTACGCCAAGATGGACACGGCTGCGGCCGCGGGCGACGCGCAATGATCCTGGATGAGATCGTGGCGGCGAAGCGAGCGGAGCTCGCCATCGTCCGAGAACGCCGCCCCTTCCTCGCCGCGCTGCAGGCGCCGTCCGGACTCGCGGTCATCGCCGAGTGCAAGAAGGCCTCGCCAAGCGCCGGGGTCATCAGCGAGGCATATGACCCGGCAGCCCTGGCCCGCTCGTACGCCGATGGTGGTGCCGCCGCAATATCGGTGCTGACGGAGCGCAACTACTTCAGTGGCTCACCGGAGGACCTTCACGCCGTGCGGCGCGCGGTAACGCAGCCGGTCCTTCGGAAGGACTTCCTCTTCGACCCGTGGCAGATCACGGAGAGTGTGGCGATGGGCGCCGACGCGCTGCTGCTGATCGTGGCGATCGTCGGCCCGGGCACGGCGGACATGGTCTCCCGCGCGCTGGAGGCGGGGATCGAGCCCCTGGTGGAGGTCCATGACGAGCGGGAGGCGGAGGTGGCGCTCCGGTCCCCGGCTCGGGTCATCGGGATCAACAACCGGAACCTGAAGGACTTCAGCGTGGACCTCGGCGTCACGCGGCGGCTGGCCCCGGTGCTGGCGCGCGCGGGCCGGGTGGTCGTCACCGAGAGCGGAATCCGCGGACCGCAGGACCTGGCAGGCCTGCGCGCTCTGGGCGTGAAAGCGTGCCTGGTCGGCCAGTCGGCGGTGCAGGCCGCTGACGCGGCCTCCCACCTGAGGTCCCTTGCATGTTCATAAAGATCTGCGGTCTCCGCGACCCCGCGGCCGTGGACGTGGCCGTGGCGGCGGGGGCCGACGCCGTGAGCTTCATCCTGGTGCCCGGGGTGCGGCGGCAGATCACCCCGGAGCTGGCTCGCTCGCTTGGGCAGCGCGCGGCCGGCCGGCTGCGGGTGGGGGTCTTCCGGGGCCAGCCCGCGGACGAGATCGCAACGCTGGCGGAGCGCGCGGGGGTCGACGCCATCCAGGTGTACGAGGAGGAGGCGGCACGGGCCCTGCGCGGGCGGTTCCGGGTGTTGCTCGCCTGGAACGGCCGCGGGCAGCCGCCGCTTGCCGACGCGGACTGGGTGCTGTGCGACCCCGGCGGCGGCGGGCTCGGCGCCGCGTGGGAATGGTCCGGCGTGCGCGGGCTGCCCGTCCTTCTGGCCGGCGGCCTCACCCCGGACAATGTGGAAGCCGCCCTGGAGGCGGCCCGTCCGCTCGGTGTGGACGTCTCCTCGGGCGTCGAGACGGACGGCGTCAAGGATCCGGCGAAAATCCGCGCGTTTTGCGCGAAGGTGCGGGGGTGGGTGGGGAATGGCGTCGCCGCCGGATGAGCGTGGGCGCTTCGGCGCCTATGGAGGGCGCTATGTTCCCGAGACCCTGATGCCGGCGGTGGCCGAGCTGGAGGAGGCCTTCACGGCGGCCTGGGCCGACCCGGCCTTCCGGGCGGAGCTCGACGATCTGCTGCGGGTGTACGTCGGGCGGCCGACGCCGCTCACCCCGGCGCGGCGCCTGGGTGAGCGGGTGGGGGCCGAGGTGTACCTGAAGCGCGAGGACCTCTGCCATACGGGCGCCCACAAGATCAACAACGCGCTGGGCCAGGTGCTGCTGGCGCGCCGCATGGGCAAGCGCCGCATCATCGCCGAGACGGGCGCCGGCCAGCACGGCGTGGCCACGGCCACGGCCGCGGCCCTGTTCGGCCTGCCCTGCGAGGTGTACATGGGCACTGAGGACATGCGGCGCCAGGCGCTCAACGTCTTCCGCATGCGCCTGCTGGGCGCCGAGGTGCGGCCCGTGGACGCCGGCAGCGGCACGCTGAAGGACGCCACTTCCGAGGCGATCCGCGACTGGGTGAGCAACGTCGAGGACACCCACTACGTGATCGGCTCGGTCGTGGGCCCGCATCCCTACCCCTACCTGGTGCGCGAGCTGCAGTCGGTCATCGGGCGCGAGGCGCGCGCGCAGGTGCTGGCGGCCGCCGGCCGGCTGCCCGACGTCGCCATGGCCTGCGTCGGCGGCGGCAGCAACGCCATCGGGCTCTTCGCCGGCTTCGTGGACGACCCCGCCGTGGCCCTGGTCGGGGTGGAGGCGGCGGGCCACGGCCTGGGCAGCGGCAAGCACGCCGCCAGCCTGGCGGGTGGCCGCCCAGGTGTCCTCCACGGTAGTTACTCGTATCTACTTCAGGATGATGATGGCCAGGTGGAGATCGCCCACTCGATCTCGGCCGGGCTCGACTACCCGGGCGTCGGTCCCGAGCA
>JAJYVM010000175.1 GCA_021792015.1 Bacillota bacterium
GGTGGCCTCCTCGAAGTCGGCCGGCCCCATGGCATCCGCCCCGCGCGCGAAGGCGACCCGCTTGGCGCGCGTGACGAGCTCCTCCAGTTCCGCGCACGAGAAGTTGCGCGTCTCCGGCACGATCTCACGCTCCAGAAACGACACCAGCTTCTCGGGGTCGCCCTCCAGCGGCGCCAGGGCGTGCTTGGTGCCCTGCTTCAGCCCGAGGTGCACGCGCAGCACGTCCAGCCGCGCCGCCCCGCCCGGATACAGAAACGGCACCTTGTAGTCGAAGCGCCCCGTGCGCACGAAGGCCTCGTCCAGGTGATCGGGCACGTTGGTCGTGCCCACGACGATGGCCTCGCGGTCCGGCCGCCCCAGCCACTCCAGGAACTGCGAGAACACGCGCTGGCTCTCCTCGCCGGCCGAGTCCCGCATGGCGCCGCTCCTCCGCCCGAAGCGGTCGATCTCGTCGATGAACACCACCGCCGGCGACATCTTGTCCGCCAGCCGCAGCGCGTTGCGCATGTTCTGCCCCGACTCGCCGAACCACTTCGAGTAGATGTTCTCCGTCTGCAGGTGGATGAACGGCAGGCGCACCTCGGTGGCCAGCGCGTTCGCGAACAGCGACTTCCCCGTCCCCGGCGGCCCGAACAGCAGCACGCCCTTGGGCAGCGGCAGCCCAAAGCGCGACGCCCGCTCCTGGTCGCGCAGCACGTTGATGACGGCGCGCCGCACGAAGGCCTTCACGACCTCGTAGCCGCCGATGTCGGCGAACCCGAACTTCGGGTCGGCGACCTCCAGCACGCCCGACTTGCGCACCAGGTCGGCCTTGAGCTCCTTCAGCAGCCCCGGCTCGAACGTCCGCGCCGTGTGGTAGGACTCAAGCAGCACGCTCTCCAGCTGGTGCAGGTTGAGCCCCGCCGTCGCCATCACGATCTCGCCGATCTGGCCCGG
Source organism: Bacillota bacterium (assembly GCA_021792015.1). Classification (GTDB taxonomy): domain Bacteria; phylum Bacillota; class Sulfobacillia; order RBS10-35; family JAJYVM01; genus JAJYVM01. The sequence continues at coordinate 937 of JAJYVM010000175.1, forward strand.
GCTGGTCTCCACCTCGAGCTCCGCGCCCGTGCGCTGCACGATGGCGCGCCGCTCGGCCGCCGAGCTGGGATCGACCGTCAGCACCACGACCAGCTCGCGCGTGAAGCCATCGAGGAGGCCGCTGGCGTCGGAGGTCTGCACGAAGATGGTCGAGCCGCGCGCCACGATGTCGGCGTCGATGGCCCAGCTGCGCAGCGCGCCCTGCAGCCCCGTCTCCCACTCGCGGTTCTCGGCCAGGTTCTGAATGATGAGGACCGTCTGCCACTTGCGCAGGAACGGGTCGACCTCGCGCAGGGCGGCCTTGAGCTGCGCGAGGGCCGCCTGGTCGGTCCCGCCCCCGCCGGCCACGGCCCGCCGCGCCAGGGGCGTGTCGCCCCCGCTCTTCTGGTACTGGGTCTGCTGCCCGCTCTGGGGGTCGAGCTTGGACAGCCCCTGCCACGGGTCGTAGAGGAAGACGTGCTCCGCCCCGCGCAGCTCCGACTTCTCGCGCACGGCGTCCTTGAGCTGCTGCATGCGCTTGGGGTCGGTGGTCTCAACGAGCACCACGGAGGAAAAGTTGCTTTGGCGCTTCAGCAGTCCGCGCTGCAGCCAGGACTCGTCCAGGCCTTCCAGGTCGGTCCCCTCCGAAATGCGGCTCTGCGACGGGGCGCGCGTACGCGCGCCCCGACCAAACCCGCCCTCAAGTTAGCCGCACGGGGAATGGAAGAGGAGCTCGGCCTTCAGGCCGAAGCGGGCCAGCGCCTGCACGAGCCGCTCGGCGTCGCCGTCGCCGTAGTGCTCCATGATGTCGAGCCCACCGTCGCGCAGGGCGACCTCCAACAACCGGCGCGGGCGCTCGGCGGCCAGCCGCGCCTGCCAGCGGCCCGCGTCCTGCTGCGCCTCAGTGGCCATCGCGGGCACGCACCGGCTCGCCCTCGGGCAGGCCCGCCTCCAGGCGCTGCTGCTCGATGGGCTTGGGGCGCACGGCGCCGGCGCTGACCTGCAGGCCAAGCCGCGCCAGAACCTTCGCCAGGCGGTCGGCCTCGTCGAAGCACGCCTCGCCGAGAAAGCCGGTGAAGTCGGTGGTGATGTTGCCGCGCTTGTCGACCTTGATCTCGATGGACTGGCCCAAAGGCAGGGCTCCTCCCCGAATACCGCCTCGCCGCTAGAGGACGCCGCGCACGACCACGCGGCGCGCCTCGCCGGACCCGGTCTCCTCCAGGTCCACCTCGTAGTGCATCTCCTGCAGGGCGCGGGCGACGGCGACACTGGTGTAGTTCTGCACGATCTCGCCCGTCAGCCCCTGCAGCAGCTCTGGGGACTTGCCGTAGGCGTCGTAGAGAAAGCTCAGCTCACCGGTCTTGCGGTCGATCTTGATGCCGATGCCCTGGCGAAACTCCGGGAAGCTGACGGCCAGATCGCAGCGGACCTGCCGGCCGAACACGTCGGTCACGGTCTGCGAGAGCCGGCCCCCGTGCGCCTCCGCGACGGCCTGCGCCGCCTGCTGGAGGATCTCCCAGGCGGGATCCTCCTCGAGCCGACCGCCGCCGGCGACGTGGCGGAAGCAGATCTGCGTCGCGTAGGAGGACACGTGGCTCATGGGCGGCCATCCCCTTCCCCGCTGCTCATCGTTCCCGTGCGGCGCCTGGCGGCCGCCGCCTGCCTCAGTCGAGCGGGATCCGCTGGCGCAGGAACGCCGTGCGCTCCCGCTGCCACTGGTCCAGCTCCGCCTGCAGGCGCGCCACCTCGCGCTCCTCGTCGCCGCGCCGCCGGCGGACGGCCTCCAGGCCGAAATCCGCGGCGGGCTTGGCGTCCGGTGCCGGCTGGGCGGGCTTCTCCACCCGGTCGGTCTCCAACTCCTGCAGGCGGATCAGCGCGATCTGCACCCGCAGGGAGTCGCGCCGCTCGTCGGCGGCATCGCGCAGGGCCGTCTCCAGCTCGCGCCGCCGGCCGGCGAGGGAGCCGCCCTCCGCGCCCTGCACCTCGGCGCGCCACTCGTCGACCTTCAGGGCCCGGATGCGGGCCAGCCCGCCCGCGCCCTGCCAGGCCTCGACCTCGTGGCGCAGCCGGGCGGCCTCGCCGTCGCGGCTGAAGGGCGTGGGACCGGCGCTCGGCGGCGGGGCGCTGGCCCGGCTGCGCCGCTCCAGGTCCCGGCTCTGCCAGATCAGCCGGTCCAGGTCGTCCCGCCGCTTCTGCAGATCGCGCCGCAGCTGACGGATGATCCCATCGTACGCGGCAAGCTTGCGGCGGCGCCAGACCTCGAGCGTGCCCACGGCCACGCAGAGAAAGACGGGGATCGCCACGCCCAGGGTCCACATCAGCGCGGCCCAGCCGAAGGCGACGCGAAAGCCGACGAGCACGACCGCGGCCACGAACACAAGGCTGCCGGCGCCCTCGAGGGTCAGGGTCCGCCGGCTCTTGGCCGTATGCCGAAAGCGGGTAAGGATGTAGTCCCCGGCGAGAATCAGGCCGAGCAGAACCCCCGCACCCGCCCAAAACAAATACTCTACCAAGGCGGCTCACCCTGGCCCGGGCCCCACGGCCCCGTTGTTGTACGCATTATACCACCGGAGGGACCGGATCCCGCCGTCCGGACGGACACTCCGCCCCATACAGGTGGCCCAGATCCCGCAGCAGATCCGGAGTTGCACCCGGGGCGGGGCCCGGTCGCGGCAGCTCGGCCACGGCCACCCCCTCGGCGTCGGGGTCGGCGACCTCGGCCAGAACCCCGCTGCCGTCCGCCGTCGCCGCCAACGGCGCATAGCATGCGCTTGCACCCGTGACCCGGATCCCCGCGAGCTCGCCGAAGAGGCAGGCGTTCAGCACCGGCAGGCCGCTGTCCTGCGCGCGCGCCCAGGCGCCGCGCCGCTTCTTCCATACGTTATACGTATCGGGATCGGCGCTTGGGACGGCCGCGACCTCCGCCCCGAGGGCACGGGCCACGCGGAACGTCTCGAAGTAGGTTGCGTCCATGCAGACGGGCACGGCCAGACGCCCGTGCCCCGTCGGCCAGACGGCGAGGTCCTCCCCCGCGGCGATCCCCCACGCCGCCTCGTAGGGAAAGAGGTGGATCTTCGGCTGGACGCCCAGCAGGGCGCCGTCCGGGCCGAAGACGTGGGCCAGGTTGTAGACCCTGCCCGCCCTGGGCAGCAGGGCCGTGCCGGCCACGATGGTGACGCGGTGGCGGGCCGCCAGCCGGGAGAAGGCCGTGAGGTACACCCGCGCCACGTAGGGCCCGGCGAAGGCGAAGACGTCGGCGACGGACACCCCGCTGGGCGGGCCCTTGGCCTCGAAGCCCGGCAGCATGCCCAGCAGGCCGGTCGCCGTGTCCTCCGGGAAGACGATCAGCCCGGCGCCGCGGTCGACGGCGAGCTGGCAGAGGCGGCTGACCTGCGCGGCGAACGCGTCGCCGCTGCGGTGGGCCTGGAGCCGCATCTGCACCACGGCCGCCTTCGTCCCGCCCGTCCCCGTCCCCGGCGGCAGGCGGCCGACGCGCGCGCGCAGCGTCAGGATCGCCTTCACCATGGGAGGTGCCCCAGGTAGAAGTCCGGGCGGAGGAAGCGGCGGAAGGTGTCCGGCAGCGCGTCGCGGTCGAGGTCGGCCTCGGTGCCGAGGAGGCCGGATCCGTCGGGGGTCAGCTCGCAGGGGGCGAGGATGCGGGGGTTGGCCGGCGCGGCCTCGATCCCATAGAGCTGGCTCTGCTGGATCAGGTTCCAGGGCCCCGCGAGCTGGTCCCACCGGTTCACCGCGGGGCGGGGCAGAAAGCAGATGATGTGGGCGCCCCGCAGCTGAAGAAGGCGTGCCGCCTCGGGCAGCCAGCAGTCCTCGCCCACGAGCAGGCCGACCTGAAAGCCCTCCACCTCGAGGAGGTGGCGGTCTCCCGGCTTCAGCCGCCCCGAGCGCGCGGTGAGGCCACCCCGCGTGAGGACGGCGTCAGCGCCCAGCGCCGCGGACATGGCGGCCACGGCGGCCCTCACCGAACCCGCACCTTCCAGATCAGCAGCGATGCCGCCAGCGCGTACGCCAGCGTCATCACGAAGACGATCTGGTAGCCGAGGTTCGGGGCGGCGGCGTTGAAGTGGCTGACGACAAGGCCCCCGATCCCCGGGGCCAGGGCCTGGGGCAGGGTGATGGCCACGCTCCAGATGCCGAAGTCCTTGGCCGCCGAGGCAGTCCCGCCGCCCGGCAGCACGTCCACGGCCAGGGCCCAATCCACGCTCGTGAAGGCGCCGTAGCCCAGCCCGAACACCACCCCGAGGGCCAGCACGACGGGGAGGCTGTGCACCACGAGGAACCCGGCGGCCACAAGGCCCATCAGCAGGCCGGCACCGCACACCAGGGCACGGCGGCCGAAGCGGTCGGAGAGGGTGCCGGCCTTCAGGGCGACGGCGGCGGCGACGGCCACGGTGAGGCCGCTGACCTCGGTGGTCGCCAGCACGTAGTTGCGCACGGCCAGCACGTCCTTGAGGTAGAGCTCCAAAAAGGCCAGCACGGTGTAAAAGGCCAGCATCACCAGGGCGCGCGTGGCAAAGACCAGCCAGAAGTCCCCATGGTCGCGGAAGGGCACCCAGAACGGGGCGCGGGTGGGCGGGGCATCGCGCTCGGGCACCCGCACCAGGGTGACCACGGTGCCGAGGGCGATCACCAGGATCAGCCAGCCGTAGAACGGCTGCGTGCGCCCCGGGTGGACGAAGATCGCGGCCAGGCCCAGGCTGCAGATCGTGCCCAGCATGGACATGAGGCCCATGTACCCCGAGGCGGTGCCGCGGCTGCCCTCCGGCACGAGGTCGGGGATCAGGGCCTGGTACGGGGCGATGGTGACGTTGCTGGCCAGCTCCAGCAGCACGAAGGCGACGACCAGGGCGGGGTAGCCGGTCGCGAAGGCCATGACGGCCAGGGCGATGATCAGGGCGGCGTTGCCGAAGAGGAAATACGGGCGGCGGCGCCCGGCGACCCACGGGCCCAGGCGCCTGGCCAGGGCGTGCTGGCCGACCGTGCGGTCCGAGAGGGCCCCCGACAGCGGGTGCACGACAAGGGCCGTGAGTGCGCCGGCGGCGGTGAGCAGGCCGACGTCGGCGGGGGCACGGGCCGCCGGCACGAAGCGGAGGACCTCGGTCGGCAGCAGCACGGTGAGCATCGAGGCCCAGAGGAAGTTCGTCGAGAACCAGTAGGCGGCCAGGGCCAGCTGCCGGCTCGGCCGCCAGGTCGCGGGGACCGCCCTCGGCACGATCTCCACGGGCCCTCACCCTCTCAGACGTTGAAGCGGTACTCGATCACATCGCCATCCTGCACGACGTAGTCCTTGCCCTCGATGCGGAGGCGCCCCTGCTCGCGCAGGGCCTTCCACGAGCCGGCGCGCTCCAGGTCCGCCCAGCCCGCCACCTCGGCGCGGATGAAGCCGCGCTCGATGTCGCTGTGGACCTTGCCGGCGGCCTGGCGGGCGCGCGTTCCGGCCCGGATCGGCCAGGCGCGGACCTCGTCCTCGCCCGCCGTCAGGAAGCTGATCAGGCCGAGGGCGGCGTATGCGGCCCGGGCCAGCCGCTCGGCGCCCGTCTCCTCCAGGCCGTAGGCCGCCAGGAAGTCGGCGCGCTCGGCCGCCTCCAGGGCGGCGATCTCCTCCTCGACGGCGGCGCAGAACGGAATCACCGCCACGCCCGCCTCGGCGGCGAGGGCCCTGAGGGGCGCGGGCACCCCCTGCCCGCCGCGCAGGTCCTCCTCGTCGAGGTTGGCCGCCAGCAGCAGGGGCTTGCCCGTCACGAGACCGTAGCCGCTCAGCGAGGCGGACTGCTCCTCGGTGAGGCCCGCCCCCCGCAGGGGCTGGCCGCCCTCGAGCACCGGCTGGCAGAGGGTGAGCGCCTCCAGGGCGCGGGTTTCCTCCGGCTTCCTGGCGTGGCTCTTGCCGAGGCGCGCAGCCACGCTCTCCACGCGCTCCAGGTCGGCGAGGATCAACTCCTCGATCAGGGCGCGGGCGTCGCGCTCCGGCTCGACGGCGCTGAGCGGGTGCGGCACGGCCGGGTCGCGGAAGCAGCGGATCACGGCCATCAGCGCGTCGGCGCGGCGGGCGAGATCCAGCACGGTGTTGACCTCGGCCCGCGGCGTGCGGCCGGGCAGGAAGGCCGGGAGCTCGGTCAGCCCGATGCTCGCGCGGGTGAGCTTTCTCGGATGAAAGAGCGAGGCAAGAACGTCGAGCCGCGGATCGGGGACCTGTGCGACGGCGGTGCGGGTTCCGGCGGGCGCGCCAGTCAGCAGGCGGAGCACGGCGCTCTTGCCCGCGCCAGGAAGCCCGATCAGCCCCAGATCCAAGCCAGCATCTCCCTTTCACACGCGGCGGCGAGGCCTTCGATCAGATGGCGGAGGGATGTGCCGCGTCCGAGGAGGGGGCGGGGAGTGGCCGTTCGGGAGTCCGCCCCTGGGGGTGGCTCTCCTTCGGCATCACCGCGGCGGCCATCCTGGCCACCTACCTGCCCGCGCAGGATCCCAGCACCGACTACGTCGGGGTGTGGCTCACCGGCGGCGCGGCCCTGGCCACCTTCATTGTGGCCATGCTCGTGCTGCGCGCGCGGCCCCCACGCTGGGTGGGCGTCGCCCTGGGCGTCGCCATCCTGCTCCTCGCCGGCTTTGGCGTCGAGGTCACGGGCGGGGCCCGCTCCTACGAGTCATCCCTTCCCCTGGTGATGTTCTTCCTTATTTCGGCCACATACCCTCCGCGCACCTCGTTTTTGCTCGGCGTGCTGACGGCAGTCGTGC
>JAJYVM010000176.1 GCA_021792015.1 Bacillota bacterium
CGCGTTCGTGCGGGCACGGCGTGCTGCAGATCACACCAACCACGCTATACGACCCGCTCGCAAGAGTCCAGAGGGGCGCGGCATACTCAGACGGACACGGGGTTCACCGAACGTTTACCCTCCGTCTCGTCCTTCAAACCCGCACCGGTTTTCCATGTCCTTGGGTGGCGCGTCGTCTCACCACGGTCGTTGGCCATTGAACCTCCCCGGCCAGGACCCGTTTTCGGCGAACGGGCCCATCGTACAAATCGCTGCAACCGGCATGAAAAAGCATCCGGCGAATCTCGCCCGAATCTTTGGTGCCGAAGGAGGGATTGGACTCCGACCGCGCATCACATTCAACAACAAACCCCCGAAGATCCATTGTCTTCGGGGGTTCCGTGAAACTTGATTGGAGGCGACGGGGGGATTCGAACCCCCGCATAAGGCTTTTGCAGAGCCTTGCCTTACCACTTGGCTACGTCGCCGCGGAGTGCCCCCGGCGGGGCGCTGTGGCCAGTATCCTATGCGCGCCGCCCGAACGTCAATCGCCGCCCCGCCGGCAGGGATGCGGTGGCTGCGTGCGAAGACCGTGACGGTGCGTGGGGCAGGCGAGCTCAGGGCCTGGCGCCCGCGTTGCTCCGGGGCCGTCCGGCCACGGCATCCTCGTCGTCGTGAACCGCGACCGGCCGGTCGAGCCTGGCGCCACGCTCGCCATCCCGCTGGATGCTGCCAGCACTCGCGGCGCCCCGGAGACGGCCTGTCCGGTGAGCCTGCCCACCGCGGCCGCCGCCTCGAACACGGCGGCCTTGCCGGACGAGACCGCCGCCCGCGTTTCGGAAAGGAGGGCCCAGCAGCGTGGACATCCGCATCGCGGCCGTCGGCGACTGCATCATCACGCGCAGCGTGCGCAGCGAGCCCGGCGAGGCGTTCGCGGGCCTGCGGTCGACCATCGGAGCCGCACACCTCGCATTCGCGAACCTGGAGCTTTTACCCCACCGCTTCGAGGGCGCCCCGGCGGTGCAGTCCGGCGGCGCCTGGCTCTGCTGCGAGCCCGCGCTCGTGGACGAGCTGCGCTGGCTCGGCTTCGGCATCTTCGGCTGTGCGCACAACCACGTCCATGACTTCGGCCGCGCCGGGCTGCTCGCGGCAATGGGCCACATGGATGCCATGGGGGTGGCCTACGCCGGCGTCGGGCACAACCTGGCGGCGGCCCGCGCCCCGCGCTACGTCGAGACCCCGGCGGGGCGCGTGGCGCTGATCGCCACCTCCGCCACCTTCACCGTCGAATCGCCGGCCGGCGCACAGCGGCACGACTTCCCCGGACGGCCGGGTCTGAACCCGCTCCGCATCCGTCGCTCGCTGCGGGTGACCTCCGGCGAGCTCGAACAGCTGCGCGCCATTGGCGAGCATCTTGGACTGGCCCGCCCGGGGGCCGCCGGGACAGCGGCTGGCGCGGACGATGTCCTGGACCTGTTCGGCCAGCGCTTCGTGGCCAGTGAGCGCCCCGGCGAGTGGACGGAGCCGGATCCGGCCGACCTGGAGGCCAACGTCCGCGCCGTGCGGGAGGCGGCGCGGCAGGCCGACTGGGTCCTCGTCAGCCTGCACTCGCACGAGTCCGTCGTCGGCGACCGCGAGCGGCCGGCCGCGTTCGCCCCGGCGTTCGCCCACGCATGCATCGATGCCGGCGCGCACGCGGTGCTCGGCCACGGCCCGCATGTGCTGCGCGGCGCCGAGATCTACCGCGGCCGCCCGATCCTTTACAGCCTCGGCAACTTCATCTTCCAAAACGAAACGATGACGGCCCAGCCGGACGACTTCTACCGCAATCTCGGCGTCGCCGATCCCGCCGCCGGCCCGGCGGACCTGTTCGACGCCAGGAGCGGCAGCGGCACTCGCGGCTTTCCGGCCGACCGCCTCATTTGGGAGGGCGCGCTTGCCCAGATCCGCCTCGATACGAATGGCCCAGCCGACGTGGAGATCCTGCCGGTGACCCTTGGCTTCGGCCAGCCGCGGCCGCGCCGCGGGACGCCTGGGCTGGCGGCGCCAGCGGACGCAGAGCGGATCGCCGCCCGCCTCGACCAGCTCTGCCGGCCCTTCGGGGCCCGCATGGTCCGCGCGGGGATGGGGTGGCAACTGCGCCCCGCGGGAGGGATCGCCGGTCCCGCGGCGTAGCCACGGCTACGGGAGGGCTTGCCCGTGGAACCCGTTCGCATCGGGCTCATCGGCTGCGGCGGCATCGCCCAGAGCGCGCACCTGCCCGCGATCGCGCGCCTGCCGGGCCTTGTGCGCCTGGTCGCCGCCGCGGACGTCCGCGAGGAGGCGGCGCGTGCGGCGGCCGCCCCCTTTGGCGCCGACGCCTATACCGACTACCGCCAGATCCTGGCCCGCCCCGACGTCGACATGGTCATCCTCTGCACGCCGGAATTCGCCCACCGCGAGCAGACCGAGGCCGCGGCCGCGGCCGGCAAGCACATCCTGTCCGAAAAGCCGATGGCCAAGACGGTGGCGGAGGCCGACGCCATGATCGAGGCGGCGCGCCGGGCCCATATCCGCCTGATGGTCGGCCACAGCCGCCGCTTCACGGGCCGCTACCAGGAGGTGCGCCGGGCCATCGACGCCGGCGAAATCGGCGAGCCCCGCATCGTGCGGGAGAACGAGCGCCGTTCGCGCCCGCCCGCTGGACGTGAGAGCAGCTACTGGACGCCCAAGCACTGGACGGGCGACCCGGCCGTCTCCGTCGGCGCCGTCCTCACGAACGGCATCCACGAGGCCGACCTCTTCCGCTGGTTCGCCGGCAGCGAAGCCGTGCGCGTCTTCGCCGAGCACAAGACCACGCGGCCCGGCAACCTCGTGCCGGACTTCATCACGTTCACCGTCAACTTCGCCAACGGGGCCGTGGCCTCGGGCGAGGTGAGCAACTGCCTGCCGCCCGGCTACCCGTCCTACCACCAGCTGGAGATCTTCGGCACGCGCGGGGCCATCCGCGCCAAGGACCACGACCAGCAGAGCCTGGTACGCTTTGCCGAGGGGGGCGCCGGCCACCCCGACAGCTACCGCCTGCTGCTGCACGTGCAGGATGCCTACGTGTCAGAGCTGGCGCAGTTCGTGCAGTCCTGGCGCGACGACCGCCCGGTGCCGCTGCCGGCGGAGGAGGCCCGCGAGGCGCTGCGCCTCGGCCTCGCCGCCGACGAATCCGCCCGGACCGGCCGGCCCGTGGACCTGACGGCTGGGGGTGGCAGCAGGTGAACCGTGTATACAGCCTCGGGATCATTGGCGCCGACGCGCGCACGCGCGCGCTGGCAGGCCGGCTCAGCCCCTCCGCGCCCTTCCATGCCGGCCCGTTCGCCATCAGGCGCTGGGCCGGTTCGCCCGCCGGCGGCGACGGCGAGGAGGCCGCGGCACAGGCCATGGCCGCCAGCGTCTCGCTGGCATCATCCTGGCGCGATGCCCTGGATGCGGACGCCGTCTTCGTGGCGGGCCCGGCGGCCGGACACGCGCAGGCGGTGGTCGCGGCCCTGTCCGCGGGCAGGCCCGTCCTCTGCCCCCTGCCGCTCGGCGTCTCGGCGTCCGAGCTGGCCGAGGTGGAAGCCGCCCGGCGGGGTTCGGGCGCCGTGCTCCTATCCCCCAGCGACCTCTCCGCGTCGACGGCCGGCCGCCGCGCCCTGGAATCCGTGCGGGCCGGCGAGCTGGGGCAGCTGCACGCCGTCTTCCTGGCCTCCCGAACGGGACCCGCGGCGGGCGACGTGCTCGACGACCTCGGCTGGGAGGCGCTCGACTTCCTGGCCGCCTGCGTGGCCGCTCCCTGCACGCGCGTCTACGCCACCGGCGGAAGCCTCTTCGGGGCGCCCGGCGACGCCCTGCTGGCCAACCTGCGCTTCGCGGGCGACACCATCGTGACCCTTGAACTGTCGCGGGGGCTGCCGCCGGCGCTGGCGGCGGCCGGACCCGAGGTCGAGATCGAGCTCGCGGGTGTCGAGGCCGCGCTGCGGGTCGAGCCGTACCGCCGGACCGTCGCGGTCTATCGCGGCGCGGGCGCGGAGCGGCGGCACTGGCCGGCGCGGCCGGTCGTCGCCATGCTCGAGGACCTGCAGGCAGCCATGGAGGGCACCGCCGGTCCGGCCGACGGCGACGTCATCGCCCGCCAGCGGGCCGCGCTGGCCATGCACACGGCGCTGCGGGCCTCCCTGAGCGGCCGCGACGTCGTGCCGATCGCCGTCTAGCCGCCGTGGACCGGCGTTAAAGGGGCCGCGCGGACGCGCGGCCCCACCTGTCTCCCGCCCGCGCATCGCATCGCGACTGCCGCTCGCGGCGTCCGGACCCCTCACGTGGTATACCGGTAGCGAGGGGGCTCATGTGCTGTCGGCCACTGACGGACCGGCACCGCCGGAGCGCCCGCTCGAGCGGCTCAGGGCGTGGGCGATCGGGCTGCCGATCGTGCTTCTGCTGCTCCTGCAGGGCTTCCAGTACGAGGTGCTGGATCCGCGGCTGTCTGCGGCGGCATCCCATACCGTCGCCTCCATTCTCATGGTCGCCGGCATCGTCGGCTACGGCGCCCTCATGTGGCGCAGCTTCCGCCAGGCCGAGGCGCAGCAGCGGGCCGTGGCCACGGCCGAGCGCAGGCAGCGGCTGCAGCTCGAGGCCCTGCACGAAGCGGCGCTCGACATGACGTCCGACCTCGACATCGGCACCGTGCTGCAGCGCGTCGTCGATTCGGCGCGGCGGATCATCGGCGCCAAGTACGGGGCGCTGGCCGTCGTCGGAGCGGGCGGGATGCTCGACGGCTTTTACACCACGGGCATCAGCGAGCAGGAGCGGGCGCATCTCGGGCCGCCGCCCGTCGGCCAAGGGCTGCTGGGCCTGGTCATCCGCGAGGGTCAGCCCCTGCGGACCGAGGACATCGGGACCCACCCGGAGTCGGTGGGCTTTCCCGCCGGCCACCCGCCGATGAAGCGGCTTCTGGCGCTGCCCATGCGCTGGCAGGGCGAGACCATCGGCAGCCTGTACCTGACCGACAGGGAGGACGGGCAGCCGTTCAGCGCGGAGGACGAGGCGGTCCTGTCGCGGTTCGCCGCCCATGCGGCGGCGGCGATCGCCAACGCCCGCCTGTACACGCAGGTGCAGCGGCTGGCGGTGGTCGAGGAGCGCGAGCGCATCGCCATGGACCTCCACGACGGCGTCATCCAGTCGCTTTACGGCGCCAGCCTGGCCCTGGACGGCGTCGCCATGCGGCTTGGCGGCACCGCGGAGGCCGAGGAGCTGGATGCGCTGGTCGGGCGGCTGAACGGGGTCATCGGCGACATCCGCCACTACATCTTCGACCTGCGCCGCGCGCACGCGGCCGGCGAGCCGCTGGCGGCGGCCCTGCGCCGGCTGCTGGCGGAGACGGGCGCGGACGGGCTGACCAAGCAGGCGGACGTCCCCGACGACCTGGGCGCGGTGCCGGAGCGCGTCGCCTCGCACCTGTGGCACGTGGCGCACGAGGCGCTGGCCAACGCCGTGCGCCACAGCGGCGGCGACCGCGTGGTGCTGGGGGCGCGGCGGCGGGGTGACGAACTGGTGGTGTGGGTGCAGGACAACGGCCGCGGCTTCGATCCCGAGACGGCGCCGGCGGGGCACGGGGTGGACCACATCCGGCGGCGGATGGAGGCCATCGGCGGCCGCCTGGACGTCGAGAGCGCCCCGGGACGGGGCAGCCGAGTGACGGCCATCGCGCCGCTCACGGCGGAGACGGCAGGGGACGGACGGGTGCCGCTGCGGGTCCCGGCCCAGGAAGAGGGGGACGAACGATGATTTCGCTGCTGCTCGTCGACGACCACGAGGTGGTGCGCATGGGCCTGCGCTCGCTGCTGGAACAGACGGAGGACATCCGGGTCGCGGCGGAGGCGGGGACGGCGGCCGAGGCCCTGGCGCAGGCCCGTGCCGTGCACCCCGACGTCGCGCTGCTGGACGTGCGCCTGCCTGACGGCGACGGGGTCGAGGTGTGCCGCACGCTGCGGGACGAGCTGCCGGGCACGCGGGTGCTGATGCTCACCTCGTACGCCGACGACGAGGCCCTGTTCTCGGCCATCATGGCGGGGGCCTCGGGCTACCTGCTGAAGCAGGTGCGGGGGCGCGCCCTGGTCGATGCCATCCACGCCGTGGCCAACGGCCAGTCGCTGCTGGACCCGGCCATGACCCAGACCGTGCTTGAGCGGCTGCGCTCGCCGGCGCGCGGCAACGACCGCTTCACGGAGCTGACGGACCAGGAGCGGACGATCCTGGACCTCGTCGCGCAGGGCAAGACCAACCGCGAGATCGGCGCGCAGCTCTACCTGAGCGACAAGACGGTCAAGCACTACGTCAGCAACATCCTCGGCAAGCTGCAGGTCGCGCGGCGCTCGGAGGCCGCGGCCCTGTGGGCCAAGGAGCAGACGCACCCGGGGGCTGGCGCGGCGCCGCGGGGCGGCGTGTAGAGCGGCGATGGGCAGCTTCGGGACAAGCACGCCGCGGGGTCCGTCGGCCTGAGCACGGCCGTGGCGCGCGGCCTTGGCCGCCGCGGTGTGACACGGACCCGGTCGGTGCCCGGCCCTGCGCCCTCGGCCCTTCCACCAGGCCGGCACCGGATGGAACGCGGGCCCAGGGCGCGATCGGTTCCGGCCCGCGGGGCGAAGGTCGCGGGCGCCCGGCCCCAGCCGCGTTGTGGCGGCGGACGCCGGACAGCGCCCGGGCTGCGCAGAGCCCGACGCCAGCCGGTGCGCGGCGGCTGTCGCCGGCGCTTCTGACGATTTGCCGGCGGCCGCGCGGCGCCGGGCAGCCAGCCCGCCCACGGGCCGGGAGCGCCGCCGGTTCCCAGGGTCCCCAGGGTCCCCAGGGTTAGCTGGACCCGCCGGACCTGGTCGTGGTCGCGGCGGCAGGCTGCTGGCTCATCCCCGAAATGACCACGACATGGTAAGCACGGGTCCTCCCGCGCGCACGCGGGGAAAATCCACACCCCAAATGCAACACCCTACCTACCCGAGGGTCCTCCCGCGCGCACGCGGGGAAAGCGGGGAAAATGGTAAGCGCGGGTCCTCCCGCGCGCACGCGGGGAAGCGGCTAAAATGGTGGTTCGCGTTCCACTGGACCTGCTGGCCGAACGCCTCGGCAAAGGCGCGCACCGGCAGCATCGTCCGGCCGCCGACGATGGTCGCCGGCAGGCCCAGCGTGTGCTGCTGGCCATCGACCGTGTAGCTGTCGCTGCCGATCTGGAACTGGACGGTCCGGCCGCCGAGCGTCGCCGTGGCGACCTGGCTTGTGGTGCCCTGTCCCCCGGGCTGGCCGCCGGCACTGGGTCGGCGCGCCTGGCCAGGATTCGCCGCATCGGATGGCGGGACCGCGACGCCAGTTGTGGACGTGCTACGAAACGGGCCGGTGGGTGACCAGGACGGCCACGATGACCACGGCGGCCGCCACGATGGCGATCACCGCCAGAAGCCGGTTCCATCGTCCGGCGGCCCGCCGGCGGTCCCGACGGCGGGGCAGGTGGCCGCTGGCGGGACGCCCCGCCTGACCACGCTCCGCCGCATCGGCCGCGCGGGCCGCCAGGTCTCTGGCCTTCCGGACATGGCCCCTCGGCTCATGACCGAGCACGGGACGCCCTCCTTGTCGTGCCGGCGAGCTCGACGGAACCGCCGTTCGGCAGGCGGC
>JAJYVM010000177.1 GCA_021792015.1 Bacillota bacterium
GCCAGCCGCTCCGCGAAGGTGTCATAGATCTCGCGCGCGACCAGGACCCGGCCGCTGGCCTGGCACACCTGGCCCGCGTGCCAGAATGCCCCGAAGAGGCAGGCGGCCACCGCCTGCTCCAGGTCGGCGTCCGCGAAGACGATCTGGGGCGACTTGCCGCCCAGCTCCAGCGCCACGCGCTTCAGGCGGGCGCCGGCCGAAGACGCCACCTCGCGTCCCGCGGGGGTCGAGCCGGTGAAGCTGACCACCGGCAGGTCAGCGTGCTCGACCAGCGCACGCCCAACCTCGTCGCCCCCGGTCAGCACCTGAATGACCCCGGCCGGCAGCCCGGCGCGCCCAAGGGCCGCCGCCAGGGCCGCACCGCTCCTCGGCGCCTGGGGGGCCGGCTTGAGGATCGCCGGGCAGCCCGCCGCAAGCGCGGCCGCCGCCTTCCATGCCGGGATGAGGAGGGGGAAGTTCCATGGCGTGATCAGGGCCGCCGGACCGGCCGGCTCGGCCAGGGTGTACGCGAGGTACTCCCCGGGCGCCACGCCGGGATTGAAGGGCAGCACCGCCCCGGCCTCGCGGGTGCAGACGCCGGCGAAGAACTCGAGGGCTTCGGCCGCCAGCGGCACCTCCACGAAGCGAGCGAACGCCTCCGGCATGCCGCTCTCGGCCGCGATGACGCGGGCGAGCGCCACGGCCTGCGCCCGCAGCTCGGCCGCCGCTGCCGCCATCAGCCGGCCACGCTCGATGGGCGGCATCTGCCGCCAACGCCCGTCCCGGTGCGCCGCTCGGGCGACGGCTGCCGCCTCGGCCACCTCGCTTGGGCCCGCCGCCGGAAGCGGCTCCCCCGGCTCCCCGCTCGAGGGGTCGACCACCCGCAGGGTTCCGCCGGAGGCGGCCTCCCGCCAGGCCCCGTCGATGAGCACGCCGGATTCAAGCGTGACAGCGCTCACGCCGGCGCCGCCCCATCGGCCTGCAGGAAGGCACGGTAGGCGCCGTACACCGGGTCGAGCTGGGGAATCAGCTTCATGGCCCGCGCAAGCGGTCCGCGCGCACGGATCTGCTGGCGCGCCAGCGCGTCCTGCAGGTCCAGATCGCCCTGCCAGAAGCGATGGGCGAGGTCGGCGTCCTGCTCGAAGCGCAGCAGCGGCTCCGGCTGCTCGGTGTCGTAGTGGACCGCGAACTCCGGCGGCCCGCCGGCCAGCGGCTCCCACAGGATGCGGGCCTCGGGCCGGTGGAAGACGAAGAGGATCGGCCCCCCGACCCGGTGGATCAGGGGCCCGTGCGGCCCATCGGGCAGCGTCTCGAAGAACGCCCCCAGCACGCGATACAGCTGATCCCGGTCCGCGAACACCGGCAACGACACCGCCTCCATCTCGCTAGGGGACCAGAATCGCCCGCGCCACCTGGCCCGCCATCATGGCCGCGAACGCCGCCTGCGCCTCCTCCAGCGGGAAGCGGCGCGTGACGAGCTCATCCAGGAGCAGGCGCCCCGCGCGATAGTGCTCCACCAGCTGCGGCAGGTCGCGCGCCGGGTCGCTCTCGCCGTACCAGCATCCCGTGAGCGTCTTGCCCTGCGACGGCAGGGCGAAAGCATTGATGGCCACGTCCACCTCGGGCGGGCAGACGCCCACCACGACCGACCGGCCGCCGCGCCGGGCTGCATTGAATGCGGCCGCGATCGTCTCCGGCGTGCCCACGGCCTCGATGGTGCAATCCGCCCCGCGGCCCTCGGTCAGATCGACCACGGCCACGACGGGATCGGCGTCCAGCGGATCGACGACGTCGGTGGCGCCAAGGCGCATCGCCAGGTCGCGCCGCTCGGGCAGGCGATCGATGGCGATGATCTGGCTGGCGCCCGCGATGCGGGCGCCCTGAATGGCCTGCAACCCGACCCCGCCGGCACCGAAGACGGCCACCCGCTCTCCAGGCTGCACGCGGCCGGTGCGCAGGGCGGCCCCGGTTCCCGTGAGGACGCTGCAGCCGAGCAGCGCGGCGCTGGTTGCGGGCATGTCGCCCGGCAGCGGCAGCGCGCACGCGGCCGGGACCACAGCCGCCTCGGCCATCGTTCCAGCGGCGGAGAACTGGTGCACCGGCTCGCCGCCGGCATCCCGCCAGCGCGTGCCTCCGCCGGGCAGGATCCCGCGCGCCGCCGCGTGGGCAGCCCGCTCGCAGAGGTCCGGACGGCCCCCCCGGCACCAGAAGCACTCGCCGCAGGACGGCATCCAGCTCACGACCACCCGCTGCCCCACGGCGGGCGTGGTCACCCCTTCGCCAACAGCCTCCACGACCCCGGCGCCCTCATGCCCGAGGACCATCGGCAATGGCAGCGGCAGATCGCCCGTGGCGACGTGCAGGTCGGTGTGGCAGACGCCGGAGGCCGCGATGCGCACCAGCACCTCGCCGGGCCCCGGCGGCAGAAGGCTCAGGCGCTCGATGCACACGGGCTCACCGTACTCGCGGAGGACGACGGCCCGCGCATGCCTCAGACCGACCATGCGGCGCGCCTCCCCCCGTCGATCTCGGCCAGCAGTTCCTGCCAGGCCGGCAGGCCAGCCTGGCCCGGCGGGATCAGGTGAAAGCGCATCCCGGCCTCCGCCGCCGGTCCGTCCTGGTAGGGGTCGTCGCCCACCATGACACACTCCTCGGGCGGCAGGCCGAGCTTGGCGGCCGCCTCGCGGAAGTAGCCGGGCGAGGGCTTGCAGGCCCGCATGTTCTCGCTGGTGGTGACGAGCGCCCACGGCCGCCGGGCGAGGCCCGCCCAGCCGAGGCGGCGGCGGATCACCGCGGGGCCGTAGATCGGCGTGGTGGCCACCGCGCAGACCAGGCCCGCGCCCAGCGCGGCGTCGACACATGTGATGGCCACGGGCACCCGCCCGTGGGGAATGGCGCCCAGCAGCGAGGCCCGGGCATCCAGCCGCGCCTGGGCGGCGGCGACGGCGCCCTGCGAAAGTCCGAGGCGGAGGGCCAGGGCGGAGCGGAAGGTGTCGCCGACGGTCGCGGGCAGGCGCTCCGCCGTCAGAAGCGGCAGCGCCGCAGCCATCACGCGGGCGCGGAAGGCCTCCAGGTCCAGGTCCGGACGCAGTTGGGGGCCGAGCGCGTCCAGGTAGCGCTCAAGGAAGGCGTCGCCGTCGATATCGAGCAGCGTGCCATCGAGATCGAACAGGACTCCCCTCAAGACGCCGCCCCCTTTCCGGCCGCGGTGGCCACCTCGCCGGCCATGGCGCGGATGCTTGCCATCAGGTCCAGGCTTGCCTGGCGCCGCGCCTGGCGGTCCGCCGATGAGGGCACCCAGAGCAGCGGTGCCGCGCGCACCGCCAGATGCCCGACGGGCCGGTAGCGCCCCGTGATGGCGCCCGGCAGCACAGGCGCCCCCGTCCGTGCCGCCAGGTAGACCGCCCCGCCGTGGCCGGGTCCCAGCGCGCGGCTGCGGTGGCCCTGCGGGAAGACCGACACCGCGAATCCCCGGTCGAGCACGGCCTCGGCCTCCCTCAGGGCGCTGCGGTCGGGCGTTCCCCGCTGAATGGGGATGGCCCAGCGCCGCAGCACGGCCCCCAGCACCGGAATGCGAAAGAGCTCGGCCTTGGCGAGGAAGCGGATCGGTCGCTCGAAGATGGCCACGTACAGGAACATGTCGAGGGCGCTGCGATGGTTCATGGAGATGATGAACGCGCGCTGCGGCTCCTGGAGTTCGACCAGACGCGCGCCGCACACGCGAAGGAAATAGAGGCGCAAGACCCCACGGCAGAAGCGGGCGCTGCGGCCGAGGCGCGGTGCCTCGCCCGGCGGCGGGGGTGCAAGCGGACTCCGCTGGTCGCCGTCTGGCACGATGCATCCGCCCTCCCTGCCCGGAGACCGTACCATGGCGCGGCGTGCGCATGGACCGCCCGCATGGACGGGCCGTCCGGACCAGGCCCAGGGGGCCGGATGGACCCAGGGTGAGCGTCAGCCGCCCGGCAGCGCGGCCGTCCAGAGCCCGAGGCGGCCCCGCTCCGGCAACGGCCGGGCAAGCGGCCGCACGTCCGCCACCACCCAGACGAAGCGCCCGATGCTGAAGTCGCCGAAGCGGGCCTCGTCTCCCTGGGGCACATCTGTGGCGGAGGCGACGCGGCGGATCGCCACGAGCCGGCATGTGGCCAGCACCACGCCGCGCGGCAGGTCGCCCGGGCCGAGGTAGCCGTGGCGCCCGAGCGCCCCCGCCAAGGGCTCGTCCGCGCAGAGGCGGCGCGCGGGCAAGGGGAAGGCGGCGGCGGCGTGGATGGCGAGCGGGCCCCGATACCGGGTCTGCCACGACCGGGTCTCCAGGCGCTTCTCCCCCGTGGCGAGCAGCGTGGCCCACGGCTGGGTGAGGGTCAGCACCTTCCAGCGCACCACGGCCACCACCTCGCCTCCAGCCTACACCGCGCGCCCCGGGGCACGGGCGCGCGGCGCGCCCGGGAGGTACCATGAGTTCATGCGCGACGTCGACTGGGACCGGATGTACCTGCGGCAGGCGCAGCGCGCGGCGGACATCGCCCCCTGGCTGCGCCAACTCGACCTGCGGCCAGGCGACCGCTGCATCGACATGGGGTGTGGCCCCGGGTACTTCAGCCTCCTGCTGGCGGCGGAAGTGGGCGCGGCCGGACGCGTGTACGCGATCGACGACTCGGCCACGGCCCTCGACCGCCTTGCCCGCGAGCAGTCGGCGCGGGGCGTGGCCAACATCTGCCGCATCCGTGCGGACGGCGCGGCGGCGCAGCTGCCGGTGGGTGACGCGCCCGCCGATGCGGCACTGGTGGCGATGATGCTTCACCACGCCGAGGATCCCGCCGGCGTGCTGGGTAACGTGGCGCGGCTCGTCCGCCCCATGGGCCGGGTCGTGGTCGCGGAGTTCCGGCCGGACGCCCCAGGTGCGGTCGGTCCCGCCCTGGCGCGGCGGCTCGCCCCGGAGGCGGTCCGCGCCTGGTGCGAGGCGGCTGGGCTGGAGATCATCCTGCTGGAGCGGGGAACGCCCGAGCACTACCTGCTCGTCTGCCGGCGCCCGGCTGCACCCGCCGGCTCACCGTCCTGATCCGAAGATTGCCGGCGTCCCTGTCTGAGATCGGAGGCACAACAAAGCGTGAAGGTAGCCGACCGCCCGCGCGCGGGCGGGGTACCCGCCGCAGCGGATGAGACCAGCCCGCGCCAGCAGTCGCTGGTGCTGGCCGTGCTCCTGCTCGGTGTGAGCATCGCCGCAGTCGATACGACCATCGTGGTCCTGGGCCTGCCCGTCATGATGGCGGACCTGCACGCCGACATCGTCAGCATGGTCTGGGTCATCATGGCCTACCTCCTGGTGCTGACCATGCTCTCGACCCAGGTCGGGCGCTTCGGCGATATGTTCGGCCGCGTCCGCATGTATCAGTTGGGCTTTGTGGTGTTCACCGCCGGGTCGCTCCTCTGCGGGCTGGCCGCCTCGGGCCCGCAGCTGATCGCCTTCCGCGTCCTGCAGGGCGTGGGCGGCGCCCTGCTGACCGCCAACAGCGGCGCCATCGTCGCCGACAACGTACCCCGGGCCCGGCGCGGCCGGGCCTACGGCATCATCGGCATCGGCTGGAGCATCGGCGCCGTTCTCGGCATTCTGCTGGGCGGCGTGCTGATCACCTTCATCAACTGGCGGTACATCTTCTTCATCAACGTGCCCATCGGCATCGTGGCCCTGGCCATCGGCTACCGGGTGCTGCGGGACCGCTCGGCGCGCACCGTCCAGCGCATCGACTGGGTGGGCATGGTCTTCCTCGGCGGCGGGCTCTACCTCATCCTCCTGGCGCTGACCAACATGACGGGCGCGGGTTGGACGGCCGCCACGGGCGTCGAGATCGCGACCGGGGTCGTCCTCATCGGTGCCTTCGCCGCGTGGGAGCGCGCGGCCGCCGCACCCATGCTCGACCTCACCCTCTTCCAATATCGCGTGCTGACCGCGTCGGTGTTCGCCGCCCTCTTCCAGGCGCTCGGCTCGTTCGCGGTCATGTTCCTTGTGATCATGTACCTGCAGGGGGTCAGGGGCCTTTCCCCCTTCTACGCCTCATTGCTGCTGGTGCCCGGCTACCTGATCGGCGCCGTCCTCGGCCCGTGGGCGGGACGGATCGCCGACCGCCGCGGCTCGCGCCTGCCCGTCGCGCTGGGCCTCGCCGTCCAGGCCGTCGGCGTGCTGCTGTACACCACGCTGGTCGTGGACTCGCCCCTCTGGTTCGTCGTGGTGGCCTCGGTCGTGAACGGCGCCGGCAACGCGTTCTTCTTCCCGTCGAACAACAGCGCCGTCGTCGCCCACACCCCCGCGCGCGCGTTCGGCGTGGCCAACGGTCTGCTGCGCACCCTCTCCAACATCGGCATGGTCGGCAGCTTCGCGGTGGCGCTGCTGATGGCGGCATCGGCGATCCCACGCCAGGCGGCCTTCGCCATCTTCCTCGGGGTGAGCCGCCTGACCCCGGCGCTGGCCGGCGCGTTTGTGAAGGGGATGCACGCAGCCCTGCTGGCGTCCATCTCGCTCATCGCCATCGCGCTGGCCCTCTCGCTGCTGCAGGGCCGGGCGCCGGCGCCCGCCACGGGGGACCGCGAGGGCCGGTGGGAGCCGGCCCCCGGCGGCGAGGGCTGACCCCGCCGCGACCGAGCCCCACGCAGGACCGTCCCCCTTCGCCGCCGAAGCCGGGCGGCGAAGGAAGGCGGCGCGGCTTGCGCGACCTCAGAGGGCGGACGGCACTTGTGACCGGTGCCTCACGCAACATCGGCGCGGTCATCGCCCGGAGCCTGGCGGCCGAAGGCATGAGCCTCGTGCTGGCGGCCCGCTCGCGGCCCGACCTCGACGCCATCGCCGCGGAGATCGCCGGCGGCGGCGGGACGGTTCTGGCTGTCCCCACCGACGTCACCGACGCCGGCTCCCTAAAGGCCCTGGTCCAGGCGGCGCGGGACCGCTTCCCCACGCTGGATGTGCTGGTGAACAACGCCGGCACCATCGAGGTCGGCGACTTCGCCGAGCTGGACTTGGCGGCGATCGAGGCGACCATGCGCGTGGACCTGGTCGCGCCCATGCTGCTCAGCCGCCTGGTGCTGCCGGTCATGCTCGCGCAGGGCCGCGGCCACATCGTGAACATGAGCTCGCTGGCCGGCCGCTTTGGACTCCCCGGCATCGAGACGTACTGCGCGGCCAAGGCCGGCGTGGCCAACTTCAGCGCCGCGCTGCGGGCGGCGTACCGGCTGCGGGGGGTCAGCGCCTCGGCCATCCTGCCAGGCTACGTGCATGGGGCTGGGATGTACCAGCAGGTCCAGGACCGGACGCACCTGCCCACGCCGCGCGCGCAGGGCTCGTCTTCGCCGGGGGCGGTCGCGCGCGCCGTCGTGCGGGCCATCCGCCTCGACCTGCCTGAGGTGGTGGTCTCGCCGCGGCCCATGCGGCCGATGATCGCGCTGCAGGGCCTGTTCCCGGCGATGACGGAGCGGCTGGTCTCGACGCTGGGCGGGAACTGGTACCAGCGCGCCGGCGACGCGCTCGAGGGCAGGACCTCGCGGCCCTGAGCGGCGTCTCATGCCGCGGCCGCTCGGCCGCATACACCCTCCCCGGGGGACTTCCACCTGCCGCAGCTGCGCCGCCACAGCGGCCTCGCCGTGCTCTCGATCCTGGCCGTCGCCCTGACGGTCAGC
>JAJYVM010000178.1 GCA_021792015.1 Bacillota bacterium
GGGAAGAGAGGGCGAGGCCATGCGGGCCACGGCCGTGGCGCACGCGCGGACGGCCAGCCGCGCCGCGGGCATGGCCGCGGCTTGGCTTCCCCACGGCCCTCGCGCTCATGGCCAGGCCATGGGCCCGGCCTTGCCGACCGCGCCCCCCTGGCGCCGACCTGCGCGCCGCGGTGCACCCCCTCGCGCCGCTCTGCCGGCCGCCTGCCGGGGGCTGCGTGGCGACGTTCTGGTCGACAGCGTGGGGCGCGAGCGCGCGCGAGGGCGGCGGGCCCTGGCGCTCACCACCCCTGCGGCGCCCGGTCCGCCGCCCCTCTTGACGCGACGCGCGGTGCCTGGATGGTTCGGCGCGTCTCCTGCGTCGACTGGAGCGGCGCTACGCCCGCCGCCTTCCCTGCCCGCCTGGGCCGGCTCTTCGGCGTCGGCGTGAGCCGGCTGCCATCGGGGCCGGCTCGGCTCGTACAGGATCTGGTGTACGAGGCGATGGCCTTGGCCCTGGCGCTGGCAAGCGCCGTGCCGGTGCGCCATGGCCCGTGACGGCCGTCACGGCGCGCCCGGGCAGCGGCCGCCATGCTCGGTCGGGGCGGCCGCTCGTGGCCTATGCGGCGTGGACGGCCTGCCCCCGGGGGACGCCGGTACGGCACCCGACGGCGTGCGCGCCCGCAGCGACAGGGGGCTCAGGTTTGGGACGTCGTCTTTGGTCCGGTGACCCCGGCCGCCCAGGCCCGGCGGCGGACGCGACCGACGGCATGCCCGACGCTGCGCCGCACGGCGACGCGGCGCGACCGGCGCCCAGCGCCCGCTGGGCAAGGGGATCGCGCGCGGCCACAGCCCCGCCCCGCCCCGCGTCGTTCCAGGCCCGGAGGCCAAGGCACGGCGCCCGGCGAGCGCCCGCGCCGTCCTGCTTGAGAGGCGCCGCGGCCGCCTGCGCCGCGTGGTCCGCCGCGGCGGCGCCGGGGGTGAGCGCGCCCCTGGGACATGGCGGCCGCGCGCGACGACAGGGCCGCGGTCGACGAAGGAGATGTGGCCATGTGGCTTCGCTGGGCGGTGCTCGATCTGCACCTCGCCGCGGCCATCTTTTGGATCGGCGAGATGATGTTTCTCGCCGTGGTGGTGGGGCCGTACAGTCGGACCCTGCCGCCGCGGCAAAGGCGGGAGCTGTTCGTGCAGCTGGGGCGGCGGAGCCGGCCCTACGCCTGGACCGCCATAGCCGTCCTGCTGGTGACGGGTGTGGCCAACATGGCCCTCATGGGCATTGCGCCCCTGTCGCTGCTCGACCCCGCGCTTTGGCGCACGACGCTGGGCGGCGTCCTCGCCCTGAAGGTGCTGGCGGTCGGCGTGCTTCTGGTGCTGGTCGCGCTCCACGACGTGGTGCTGGTGGCGCGGTCGGCCAGGGTCGACCGGCGCATCGGCGTCGAAGGGCCGTCCGAGGCCCTCGTGGCGGAGGCGGCGCGCCTCAGGCGCTGGGCCTCGTGGCTTGGGCGGGTCAACCTCGTCCTGGCCCTGATCGTCGCCTTCCTGGGCACGGGCTTGACCCTCGGCGGCTAGCCAGAGGGCATGCGGCCCGGCGCGCGGCGCCTCTGGCCGCCTGCGCTCCCGCCCACGTTGGGCGCTTGGGCGGTGGTCGACCCGCCGCCCAGGACCGGAGCGGGCGCTGCCCCGGCGCCGCCACCGGCGGAGACCTGGGCGGCCGCCCTGCCGGCAGGCACGGCCGGCGGCCCGAGCGACACGTCAGGCCGTCGTCGGGCCTCCCGGCCCGTGCCCGGCGCTTCGGGCCCGGAGGAGCACGCCTATGCCCACGGCGGGCGCCCAGCCCAGCTCCAAGGCGCCCAGGAGGGCGGCGGCGGCAAGCGGCCAGTAGGCGTGGCCCCGCACGACATGGGCGACGGGACCGGCGCCGATGCCGGTCAGGCTCCAGGCGACCAGGACCGTGGCGCAGGCCCAAAGGACCGGCAGCACCTCGACGGCGAGGCCGGGGCGCAGGGCATCGAGCCTGGGCAGCGTCCAGGCGCGGCCCAGGCGTTGGTGAAGGCCGTGCCACACGGAGAACGGCAGAATGCGCCTGAGGTAGGCGACGACCGAGCCGCCGACGCCGCCGAGCAGCACGAGCGAAAGGGCTGCCGGAGTGGTGCCCTCACCCCCCAGACCCAGCGCCAGGTGGGCGACGCCGAGGCCGGCCCCGAGGACCAGCACGGCGGCCGCCAGACGCGCCCCCCATGCGGCCGGATCCCGCCGCGGCCCCTGGCGGCGGCGGTACTGGCGTTCCTGCACGGCAAACCAGACGGCCACCGCCGCGGCTTCGATGGCCGCACCCGCGTCGACGGCCGGCCGCAGGTGCGTAGCCACGCCAAGGCACAGGGCCGTCGCCCCGACCAGGGAGGCGAGAGCGGGGCCGGAGCGCAGGGCGGCGGTGGGCGCGGGCGGGCAGCGGGCGAACATGGGAAACACCTGCGTGCTGACCGCGAGGACGAGCGGCACGAAGGCGGCCGAGCCGGCCAGGGACACGTGCAGGCCGACGGGCGGCGTGAGGGGGAGGGCGCCGACCAGGGCCAAGGCGGCGACCAGGCCGGCGACGAGGGTGAGGGCAAGCCCGGAGAGGCCGCCAAGCATGCCCAGCCGCAGGCTGAGGGTGGCGGGAGCGCCCCGTCCCAGGCGACGCGCGATGGCGGCGACGGTGCCCATGGCCGCGGCCAGGAGGGCCGCGCCCGCCGCGGGCAGGATCGGGCCGAGGCGCGCGAACCCCAAGGCGACGCCGACGCCCGCAGCCCAGACCAGCACCAGCAGGCGGCCCGACCGGCGCTCGGCCGCCGGCAGGAACAGCGCGGCCGCGAGCTGCGTGGCCGCGGCCAGGGCCACCGGCACCAGGAAGCCCAGCGTGAACAGGTGGAGGGCGGCGAGGGAGGCGAGGCTCAGGGGCAGACCGTCTGGGCCGGAGAGAACGGTTAGGGCCACGCCGAATGCGGCCAGGCTGAGCAGGGAAAGCGAAAGGCAGGCGACGACCCACCGCGTCGAGCCCACGCGCTCGGGACGGACGCGAAGAACCGCGCGACGCGCCGTCGCCTCAGCCGCTGTCATGCCCCCTCTGACGCCCTGGCCACGGCCGTGCCCCCTTTGCCCCATGGTCGCACGGCCGCGCCGTAAAGCCTGTGCCCGCCGTCACACGGCGGCGGTGGCGGGCGGGCGTTCGGCCGAGAGCCGGACCGCCCGCCGGGCGGTGCGCCGCCTGGCCCACCAGGGCGGACGCTCCTGGAAGCGCACCGCCGAGCAGCGGCACGGCTCAAAGAATTCCGCCATTCTGGGCGCGGCGCGCGAAGGAGCGGTCGGCCGCGCTGCGAAGATCTTCCTGTGCGGAGGTGATGCCCATGGCGGCGGCCGGGTGGGAGATCGCCGGTCTGACAGCCTCGGACCTCTTGGTCATGGCGTTGATGGTCGCGGTGTTCGCGCTTGCCGTGCTGGCGCCCTACCCGCGAGGGCGGCGGTGAGCCGGGCGAACTGGACGCGCGCCGTGCGTGTCTGGCTCGAGGCCCAGGTGCCGATGGAGGACCTCCTGCCGGACCAGTTGCCCGCGTACGTGGACTCGTATGTCTACCTGTTCGGCGTGCTCACCCTGAGCGCGTTCATCCTGCTCGTCGCCTCGGGCCTCGTGCTGGTGTTTGCCGGGCCGCAGTGGTGGCATGTCTCCGGCGTCGGCCACTTCGTGAACAGCGTCCACTTCTGGGGCGTGCAGGCGTTCTTCTTCTTTATGGTCATGCACCTCTGGGCCCAGTTCTTCATGGCGGCCTGGCGCGACGGCCGCGGTGCCAACTGGGTCAGCGGCGTGCTCCTGTTCGTGGTTTCGATCCTGGCGGCCTTCACCGGCTTCCTCTCGCAGCAGAACTTCGACTCGCAGTGGATCGGCCTGCAGGGCAAGGACGCCTTCAACGCCCTCGGCGTCGGCTCGTTCTTCAACCTCCTGAACTTCGGCCAGATGTACGGCATCCACGTCGTCCTCCTGCCGGCGATCATCGCGGTCCTGATCGCGGTGCACCTGCTTTTGGTTCGCGCCAAGGGCGTGGTCGCGCCCATTGCCAGGAATCGCAAGCCTGGGGGGCGGGCGTCGTGAGGCAACCAGGCGCGAAGGGGTACGGCGGCATCCGCATGGTGGAGAGCGACCTGCTGCGCGAGCTGGCGTGGGCGGTAGGGGCCATGACCGTGCTGCTCGTCGTGCTGGCCCTGGTGTTCTCCAGTCCGGATCCGCCGACGCTGACGGCTCGACAGGTCGCCACGCGCCATCCCGTCCAGCTGGTGCGGGTCGCCCTGCGCGCGCTCGACGGCCAGGGCGCGATCGCTTCGTACGGCCCGCCGTACAACCACGGCAGGGCCAGCCTGCAGCGCCTCGGGCCGTTCGCGCCGCAGGCCTGGGCCGGCGTCACCATTCCCGTGCGTGCCGCCCAGGTGTTCGTGCTCGAGCCCCTTCGCCGCATGGTGCCGCTCGATCCTGGCCTGGCCGGCCCCCTAAACCGCTTCGCGGCCGCCTCGCCGGCCGTGCGCGCTGCCTGGGAACGGGCCTACGGCGCCGCGCTCGGGCATGCGCAGCTGACGCGGACCGGGCAGCTGACCGTCGCGACCACGGCGGCCGGACCTCTGCCCGCGCTCATGAACGGATACCTGGCCCTGGCCCGCACGGGCGCGCTCGAGAGCGTGATCGACCTGAACGGCCGGGTCTACCAGACCGACTTCACGCGCGCCCTTCTCCTGCTGCAGGGCGCGCCGCTCCAGTCCGTGGCGAAGGCACAGCACCTGCTGGGCACGCAGTGGGGGATGATGAAGGAGCCGGGCAACTATCCGGGCGCCGTCTGGCTCTGGCTGTACACGCTCCTCTACCAGATCCCGCCGTACACGACGTCCGCGGCGGGCGACCTCCTGGTGGGCCTTACGGTGGGGGCGGCCACGCTGGTGCTCCTCCTGGTGCCGTGGATCCCGGGCATCCGGGACATCCCGTACATCCTGCCGATCTACCGCCGCATCTGGCGGCGTCACTACCAGGAGACCGAGGAGTAGTGGCGCCGAACGGGCATAGGCGCCTGCCGCCGCTGCCGCCGCCGCCGCGCCCATGGCGCATGGTGCCCTCGCTTCTTGCCGGCGTGGTGGGTACCGGTCTGCTCTACGATGCGGCCACTGGGGGCGGCCTCGGCCGCCTGGCCGCCGGGGCCGTCCTCTTCGCCGCGGGCCTCGCGGGCGCGGGCTATCCCTTTGTGCTGGCCGTCACCTGGCGCCGGCGCGCGCACCGCAATGCGGCGGAGCACGCGGCCGCGAGGCGATAGCGCGCGCTATCGACGCCTGCGCCCACCGCCGGGGCGGGCCGGTGGCGCGGGCCGGCCGATCCGACCACACGTCGCCGGCGCGATCGTGCTCGACCAGATCTGAGCGTTGGGCTGTCTCGTCCGCTGCCGTGGACGATCCGACGCTGGCGCTCTCGGGTAGGCGCGTCCCGGCCGGTGCGCGGCACGGTTCCCACAGGTCGCGGGCGGCGGGCGCCGCCAGTAGCGGCCCCGGTCAAACCCACGTTGACCATGAGGACGCCGCGGCCAGGACGCCCGGGCCCAGCCTGCCACGCGCGGCGTGGGCGCAGCCCCGGCCCGAGCGCCCGCAGGCGCCCTCCCCGTCCTCAGCGCCACGTGGCGGTGCAGAGTCCGGCTCCTGCGCGAGGTGGACGCTGCCCGCGCAACCCCGCCTGCCCGCAGGCGAACTCGAGCCCCTTGCCTCGACCGGAATACAGGCGGTCAGGGCGCGCGGTGCGAACTCGCCGCCGCCACGCGGGTCGCGTGCGGCCTGCCCAGTTTTGTTCGGGGCCCGGGGTGCCCAGGAACCTCTTTGAAGGATCGGGACTGGCCGCGCGAATAGGCAGGGTTCGGAGCGAGGCAGCACGAGGTGGCGCGCGGTCAGGCAGCGAAGACGTCCGGCGTGGACGTGGCCCAGGTGGGCAAGCGCCCGACAAATGGGGCCTGCGGCCGTGCGCCCGCACCAGGGGACCTGCCCATGTGCGGTTGCCACGGTCTTGCACGGTGGCGAGTTCGAGTGCCGCCGCCGCCCGAACCGACCCGGTCGGCGGCCAGGGACGGCCCGGACCACGCGCCCTGGACGCGATGCTCGGGGGTGGAGCGTCGACCGCCTCACGATCATCCTTGGGGCGACGGCGTCCGGCCGCCTGGGCGGCATCTTCGGCCGCCGCGCCGGCGGGGGGCCAACACGCGGTGACGCCGTGGTCTTCCAGACCATGCTCCACGCCGCGACCGGCAAGGACCCAAGAGAGGGGACTGGCTGTGAAACTCAAGACGGAGGACGTTCGCTTTCGTGGCGACGGCCGGCTTGTGAACGCGTACGTGGCTATGCCGGCCGGGGAGGGTCGCCACCCTGCCCTGATCGTCGTCTCCGAGATCTGGGGCCTCGTCGACCACATCCGCGAGGTGGCGCGGCGCTTCGCCCAAGAGGGCTATCTGACGCTTGCCCCGGACCTGTACACGGGCGAGTTGAAGGAGGCGATGTCGCCGTCCAACATCATGGCGGGCATGATGTTCCTCCGAGACGCTCCGCCCGAGGTGCAGCGGGATCCGTCGCGTCTGCAGGGCCGCTTGAGCGAGCTGTCCTCAGGGCAGCAGTCTGCCATTCGGACCCTGATGCGGGTGATGAGCCCCGAGCAGCGCGAGGCCTTTGCCTGGGACCTCGTGGGCGCGGTCGAGTATCTCGCCTCGCGGCCGGACGTGCAGGCGGACCGGGTGGGCAGCCTCGGCTTCTGCATGGGCGGCGGCCTCACTGGGCGGCTCGCGACGCTCACGCCGCGCCTTGGGGCGGCCGTGATCTTTTACGGGGAGAACCCACCGCTCGAGGCGGTGGCGGCGATCCGCTGTCCCGTGTTGGCGCTGTATGGCGCCGAGGACCACCGCATCACCGACACCGTGCCGGATCTGGTCGAGGCCATGGAGCGAGAGGGCAAGGACTTCGACCACCACGTGTACCCCGCCGCCAAGCACGCGTTCTTCAACGACACCGGCCCCAACTTCGACCCGGAGGCGGCGGCGGACGCCTGGATCCGGGTGCTTGCCTTCCTGGACCGGGCACTCAAGGGGCGCGCCGGGTAGAGCTGACGAACGGGGCGAGGCGCACCGGCGCCCCTGGCGCCGAGGCCTTGGGGCGACCGCGCCGGCCCCCTGTCGGGAGGATGAGGGATGGCCAAAGACCTCTACATGGACCCTGAACGCCTCGCGCTCGTCGTCATCGGCCGGCAAGGGGGCATCGTGAGCATGCCGGCCGGGCGCCGCGGCGGGCCGGAACGCGGCCATATGCCCGGCGACCACGTCGTGCGCAAGCGCCACCGTGGCGCCCTCTTCGGCGCCGCTCTCGACGCCGAGCTTCGCGCGGGCAAGATCGACACCGCCGGCTTGTGCGGCGTCTCCAGGCGCGACGGCCTGGCGACCACGGCGCGGCGGCAGGCGTACGGGCGCGGCTGCCAGCCGCCATGGGCCGAGGACGCGTGCTCGGCACGCCGCTCCGACCATGGCCGCACACACGCGGCGGCCGGCGTGCGCAATT
>JAJYVM010000179.1 GCA_021792015.1 Bacillota bacterium
CGCCCAACCCCGTCGCCCAGGTCGCCGAGGCGCAGGCCGAGGCGGCTCAGGGCGTCATCGCGCTCGTGGCGGCAGCCCGCCGCTCCCGCTGGCAGCGGCGTGGCTCTGCCGCGGACGCGGGGCGTTCGCGATGGGCTCGAAACACGGCCGCTCCCGTCACTGTCGCCGTGCGCAGCCAGCCATCCGCGGGCAGCGGCCGCAGCCGCAGAAAGCAGCCCTCCCGCTGCCGCACGAAGGACCGCCATGAGTCCGCGCACACCAGCACGCCGTAACCCGTGCGCTTCATCCATGTGACCCCGCGTGCGCGCGGGAGGGACCCGCGCTTACCATGTGACCCCGCGTGCGCGCGGGAGGGACCCGCGCTTACCATGTGACCCCGCGTGCGCGCGGGAGGGACCCGCGCTTACCATGTGCGGGGTTGACCGCGCGCACGGTCGGCCGCTCGCTGGTGAGCATCGCCTCGATGCGGCTCCCCAAGGCGTTTGCGCGCGCGCGAAGGTGGCCGGGCACGTCGATCGCGGCCCACGCGCCCGCGCCTGACGCCGTGCGCAGCTCAACGGCCGTGAGCCCCGCGGTCACGGCGGCGATCCGCGGTGGGCGCTCCGCCAGCAGGGTGAGCACCTGCGCGCTCGTCAGCATCGGCCTGGCCATGGATCGCGGTTGTCAGGACGGAAAATCCCCGTCAACCGTGCCCGGCAGGAGGATGCCGGCGCCAAACGCGAATTACCATCACGCCCATGCCCCCGCAGCGCCCGCGGCCCACGGCCCGCCGCCCCGAATCGGCTACCCTGAGTCGGGAGGGATCTTCCCATGAGCGCCTTCGCCGCGATCGGCAAGTCCGCGCGGCGCGTCGAGGGCCGCGAGAAGGTGACCGGCACCGCCACGTACGTGGCGGACGTGCACCCCCGCGGCGCCGCCTGCGCGCGTCTGGTCCTCAGCCCCTACGCCCACGCCCGCATCAAGTCCGTCGAGCTGAGCGCCGCACTCCAGGTGCCCGGCGTCATCGCCGCCTTCTCGGGCAAGGACATCGGTGGCGCCGAGATCCTGGCCATCGACGAGGTCTACTTCGCCGGCGAGGCCGTCGCCGTCGTGGTCGGCGAGACCGAGGCCGCGGCCGAGGACGGCGCCGACGCCGTCCAGGTCGACTACGAGCCCCTGCCGGTCGTCAGCGACCCGATCGCCGCCATGAAGCCCGACTCCCCCCTGACGCGCGCCGCCCAGGGCGAGTCCCACGACGACGCCGGGGCCCACGGCGCCGCGGTGGGCGGTGCCGGCACCGGCCGGCCGAAGCCGCGCAACGTCAACCAGATGGTCGAGTTCCAGCGCGGCGACCTGGCCAAGGGCTTCGCCGAGGCCGACGTCGTTCTGGAGGACACCTACCGCGTCGCCCGCGTCCACCAGGGCTACATGGAGACGCAGGGCTCGGTCGCCGAGCGCGCCCCCGGCGGCGGCTTCACCGTCTGGACCACCACGCAGGCCGCGTTCGGCGCCCGCGACGAGACGGCGAAGTTCCTGGGCATCCCGGCCCACGAGGTGAACGTGATCCCCACGCAGGTGGGGGGCGGCTTCGGCGGCAAGTTCGTGCTGGTCGAGCCGCTGGCCGCAGCGCTTGCGCGCCGCGTCCGCCGCCCGGTCCGCGTGATCCTGGACCGTACGCAGGACTTCCTGGTCAGCCACCCGGCCCCCGGCGCCGTCATCCGCATGAAGATGGGCGCCAAGAAGGACGGCACGCTGACGGCCCTGGAGGCCGAGCTGGTCTTCGACGCGGGCTGCGCCCCCGGCGCCCCGACGGGCATCGCCGCGCTGCTGCTCGGCGGCACCTACCGCTGCCCCAACCTCGACATCGTCGGCTACGAGGTGCTCACCCACAAGGTCAGCCCCGGCGCCTACCGCGCCCCCGGCGCGCCCCAGGCCTACTACGCCCTGGAGTCGCACATGAGCCGGCTGGCCGACCAGCTCGGCCTCGACCCCATCGAGTTCCGCCTGAAGAACGCGGCCAAGGAGGGCGACATCCGCCCGGACGGCCGCCCCTGGCCCCGCATCGGCCTGATCGAGTGCCTGGAGGCCGCGCGCGCCCACCCGATGTGGCGCGACCGCAAGAAGCTCGGCGCCGATGAGGGCGTGGGCGTGGCGGTCGGCGGCTGGGGCGGCGGCACCGAGCCCGCGACGGGCGGCTGCCGCGTGAACCCCGACGGGAGCCTCACCGTCCAGGTCGGCTCGGTGGACATCACGGGCGTCAACACGACCTTCGCCCTGATCGCCGCCGAGGTCTTCGGCCTGCCGGTCGAGCAGGTGCAGATCGCCACCAACGACACCGACCACGCCCCCTACGCCGGCGCCTCCGGCGGCAGCAAGACGACCTACACGGTCGGCGCCGCCGTGCTCGCCGCCGCCCAGGAGGCCAGGAGCCAGGTCATCGAGATGGCCGCCGACCGCCTGGAGGCCGCGCCGTCGGACCTCGACATCGCCGACGGCCGCGTCTTCGTGAAGGGCGCCCCGAACCGCGGCGTCACCATCGGGGAGCTTGCCCGCCTGGCCAACCGCTTCGGCAGCCGCTACAAGCCCCTGCACGGCCAGGGCCGCGCCGCCGTCCACACCGCCTCCCCCGGCTTCGCCGTCCAGCTCTGCCAGACCAAGGTCGACCGCGGCAGCGGCATGCCTCGCATCACGGGCTACGTGGCCGTGCAGGACGTGGGCCGCGCCCTGAACCCCGCCGAGGTGATCGGCCAGATCCGGGGCGGCGCCGTCCAGGGCATCGGCCGCGCCCTGTTCGAGGCCATGGAGCATGACGAGGGCGGCCAGCTGGCCAACGCGACCCTGGCCGACTACACGATGCCGACCGCGGCCGACATTCCCGACATCGAGGTCGTGCTGATCGAGGTGCCGTCCGAGCTTGGCCCCTTCGGCGCCAAGGGCGTCGGCGAGCCGCCCGCCGTTCCCGGCGCCGCCGCCGTCGTCAACGCCGTCGAGGCCGCGGTCGGCGTGCGCGTCAAGAACGTCCCCATCAAGCCCGAGGTCATCCTGGACGCCTTGGAAGAGGGGGGCAAGCGTTGAAGGCACCGGCGTTCGACTACGAGGCGCCCGCGACCCTGGAGGAGGCGCTCGGGCTCCTGCAGGCCCGCGCTGACGACGCCAAGGTTCTGGCCGGCGGCCAGAGCCTGATGCCCATGCTGAACATGCGCCTGGCCCGTCCGGCCCTCATCGTCGACATCAACCGCCTGCCCGGCCTGGACTACATCCGGATCGCCGGCGGCCAGCTGCAGGTCGGCGCCCTGGCGCGCCACACCGCCGTGGCCAGCCACCCCGAGGTGAAAAAGGGCTGGCCCGTGCTGGCGGAGGCCGCGGCCCAGATCGGCCACGACGCCATCCGCAACCGCGGCACCCTGGCCGGGTCCCTGGCCCACTCCGACCCGACGGCGGAGCACCCGGCCGTGCTCGCCGCGCTGGACGGCGAGGTCGTCGTGCGCAGCGCCAAGGGCGAGCGCACCCTGAAGGCCGACGACTTCTTCCTCGGCTACCTGACCACGGCCCTGCAGCCGGACGAGCTGCTGACCGAGGTCCGCTTCCCGGCCCTTGCCCCCCGCACCGGCAGCACGTTCGTGGAGTTCGCCCCCCGCGTCGGCGACTTCGCCGTGGTGGGCGTTGCCGCGGCCGTGACCCTGGGCGGCGACGGCAGCTGGCAGGACGTCCGCCTCGCCCTGACCGGCGTGGGCGGCACCCCCTTCCGGGCCCGCCAGGCCGAATCCGCCCTGAAGGGCAAAAAGCCCACCGCCGCCGACATCCAGGCCGCCGCCGCCCAGGTGGCGGAGGCCATCGAGCCCGACAGCGACATCAAGGCCTCGGCGCGCTACCGCCGCCACCTCGCGCGGACCCTGAGCGAGCGGGCGCTGACCACCGCCGCCGAGCGGGCCGCCGGACAGGGAGGGCGCTAGAAGCAAGCCATGGCGAAGGAAAAGACGATCCGCGTCAAGGTCAACGGCAGCGAGCGCCGCGCCACCGTCGAGGTCCGGCGCAACCTGGCCGACTTTCTGCGCGAGGACCTGGAGCTGACGGGCACCCACCTCGGCTGCGAGCACGGCGTCTGTGGCGCCTGTACCGTCCTGGTGGACGGCGAGGCCGTCCGCAGTTGCCTGATGCTGGCCGTGCAGGCCGAGGGCCACGAGGTCACCACCGTCGAGGGCCTGACCACCCCCGACGGCGAGCCCGGCCCCCTGCAGCAGGCCTTCTGGGACAACCACGGCATGCAGTGCGGCTTCTGCACCCCCGGCATGATCTGCGCCACCGCCGCCCTGCTGCGCGAGAACCCCCACCCCACGGCCGAGCAGATCCGCGAGCGCCTGTCGGGCAACCTCTGCCGCTGCACCGGCTACCAGGACATCATCGCCTCGGTGCTGGCGGCCGCCGCGGAAGACAAGTAGCCCGCAGCGATCCACCTGCGCCGCGACGCTCACGCGTCGCGGCATTTTTCGTTCCTGGGCCGGGGCGTGGCCCCTTGCCTCCACCCAGAGCGACACATATCGTATGTGTTCCCGAATGAGGGGTGCGATCTGGCGTGGTTCGAAAGCAAATTTTCATTGAGCGCGGACAGGACGAGGCGCTGAAGCGGCTCGCCCGCGCCTCGGGCAGGTCGGAGGGCGCGCTGATCCGCGAGGCCATCGATGCCCGACTCGCCCAAACAGACGACACCGACGCGCAGTGGGAAGCCCTGCTGCGGAAGTGGGCGGCCTCGCCTGCCTCAGGCACGCAGCGTGACTGGCGACGGGAGGATCTCCATGCCGACCGGCTGACCGGACATGGCCACCACCCTCGTTGACACCAACGTCCTCGTCTATGCCGCGGGTGGCGACGGGGACGAAACCCGGCAGCGGGCCGCGATCGCCCTGCTGCGGGAGCGGCGTGCCCAGGGGGTTTTGGCGATCCAGGTCCTGGCCGAATATGCAAGCGTCATGCTCCGAAAGGGCCGCGCCGCCGGCGCGGTCCGGGACGAGGTGGCCGTGCTCGGCGCGGCGTGGCCAGTTCTGAGGCCGGACACGCAGACGGTCGTGTTGGCGCTCGCCGCTTCATCGGCACACCACCTCAGTTTTTCGGACGCGATGATTTGGGCGATCGCCAAGCAGAATGGCGTGACGGCGATCCTGAGCGAGGATGGACCAACCGGTGCCACGATTGAGGGGATCCTCTTCGAGTCGCCATGGGCATCGTCGACTTGATCCAGTGAAGACGAGGGGGCGGGGCCGGTCGCCCGGCCCCGCCCCTCACCTCGCGGGCTGCTTCACTTCGTGGCCGCGGCGTAGCGGCGCTCGACCTCGTCCCAGTTGATGACGTTCCAGAACGCCGCGATGTAGTCGGGGCGCCTGTTCTGGTACTTCAGGTAGTACGCGTGCTCCCAGACGTCCAGGCCGAGGAGCGGGGTCTGGCCCTCCGACACCGGGTTGTCCTGGTTGGCCGTGCTGGTCACAGCCAGCTTGCCGTGGTCGAGCACGAGCCAGGCCCAGCCGCTGCCGAAGCGACCGGCAGCCGCCTTGCTGAACTGGTCCTTGAAGGCGTCGAAGCTGCCGAACGTGCCGTCGATGGCCTGGGCCAGGGCGCCCTTGGGCTGGCCGTTCGGGTTGACCTTGAGCTGCGGCCAGAACAGGGAGTGGTTGGCGTGGCCGCCGGCGTTGTTGCGCACGGCCGTGCGAATGCCCTCCGGCACCTGGCTGAGGTTTCGCAGCAGATCCTCCACGCTCTTGCTCTGCAGATCGGCATGCCCCTCAAGCGCGGCGTTCGCGTTATTGACGTAGGCAGCGTGATGGCGATCGTGGTGGATGTTCATCGTCTGCTCGTCGATGTACGGCTCCAGCGCGTTCGCCGGGTAGGGCAGCGGGGGCACCTCGAACTTGGGCACTGTCGTCGCCTCCTCTTGGCCTGGGATTGCGGGTTGCGGCACCACTGCGTCCCGCAGAGCGGTTGCGTCCGGCAAGCCTGCCGCCATCCCTGGCTCCGGCATCCACAGCTCCGTGCGCCGCCTTCCTGATTGTCCCGCATCCGGCAGCCGGCAAGCAACCCTCGTCCAGCCATCATTTCCACTAACCTGCGCAGCCGCGCGCGGGTCTGGTCCCGGCAAG
Organism: Bacillota bacterium; assembly: GCA_021792015.1. Lineage (GTDB taxonomy): Bacteria > Bacillota > Sulfobacillia > RBS10-35 > JAJYVM01 > JAJYVM01. Next base: position 6,108 of record JAJYVM010000179.1, read on the forward strand.
ACGCGCGGCCAGGGCCCGGGCAGCGGGCGTGGGTACGGTGTCGCCCAGGCGCACGAAGATGAACTGCGTGCTCTGGTCCCAGCCGAGGTCCCACGGCACGTGGTAGCGGTCCGCCGTGTGGGTGTCGACCACGGGGTAGCCGCCGGCGTCGCGGCCCGCCACCAGCCCGAAGTGCACCACCCGGCCGCCCTCGAAGTACGCGATCAGGTCGCCCGGCGCCAGGGCGTCGGCCGCCGAGTGTCCGTCGGGGCCGCGCGCGACCAGCTCGGCGTACGTGCCGCGGGCCAGCACCCGGCCGCGGCCGCGGGCGAGGATGTACGCCAGCAGGCTGGGGGCGCGCACCCAGGCCAGGCTGCCGTCCCCCGCGGCGCCGCCCTCATAGGACCAGCCGCTGCCCTCGGGGATACCGCCGCCCACGTGCAGAATCTGGGATGTGAAGTTCGTGCAGTCGCCGCCCCCCGCGTTGTAGTCGCGGAACGCGCTGTTATAGAGCCCGCCGTTGCCGCAGCCGGGGGCGGCGCCGCAGAAGGTGTCCGCGTACCGCACAGCGGCCTCCGCATCGTACCCGGGACGTGGCGCGGGCGCGGGCAGCGGCGCCGGCAAATAGGCCGCGTGGCCCGGCGTCGCCGGGCCGGGAAGCCGGGTCTCCTGATCCAGGGGGTCGATGAAGGTCTGGCTGGCGATGCGCCACACCCCGTCGCGCCGCACCAGCTCCAGCTTGCGCCGCGTGCCGAGCCCGAAGGTCTGCGGCGAATCCGGGTGCGCGTCCCAGACGTAGGTGAAGGCCTCGGACACCGTGACCGCCATGCGCGCCACGTCCCCGTCGGCCGAGGCCTGCAGCTCGCGCGCCGCCACCTCGACCCTGACGCCGATGAAGCGGGCGCCCCGCGCCTGGGCCCAGTCCTGCACGTACTGGAGCCGGTTGGATGCGCTCTGCAGGCTGGCGGTGGCCCCGGGCGTGAACACGCTCGCCAGGGCGGCGGGGTCCCCGGCGATCACGGCGTTGTCCTCCTGCTGCAGGAGGTGCGTCGCCGCATCGAGGGCGGAGGCGGCCAGCATCCGGGCGTGAAGCAACACCGCCACGGCCGCCACCACGGCGGCCACGGCCAGCGCGGACCAGCGCATGCCGATCCCCCTGGCCGCATGCCTATGCGCCCGTCAGCGAACCCGAACGGCATCCGTCGTGTGGCTGCCGCTCGGCCCGCGCCCGCCCCTGAAGTCCGCCCCGCCGCCGGCGGCAACCCGCCGCGCCGCAGTACTGCGTCGCGGGCAGGTCAGCGAACCCGAACGGCATCCGTCGTGTGGCTGCCGCTCGGCCCGCGTTCGCCCCTGAAGTCCGCCCCGCCGCCGGCGGCGACCGCGGCGCCGCAGTACTGCGTCGCGGGCAGGTCAGCGAACCCGAATGACCTCCGTCGTGTGGCTGCCGCTCGGCCCGCGCCCGCCCAGATC
>JAJYVM010000180.1 GCA_021792015.1 Bacillota bacterium
CGGTCGCAGACGATGCCCTTGTAGCGCACCCGCTTGTACTTGCCGCAGTGGCACTCCCAGTCGCGCACCGGGCCGAAGATCTTCTCGCAGAAGAGCCCCTCGCGCTCCGGCTTGAGGGTGCGGTAGTTGATCGTCTCCGGCTTCTTGACCTCGCCCTTGCTCCACTCGCGGATCTGCTCCGGCGAGGCCAGGCCGATCCGCATCGAGTCGAAGTGGTTGACGTCCGCCGAGCCGGTCTCCTCGTTGGCGCTCTGGAACGAGTCAATGCTCTTCAATGCGCAATGCCCTCCCTGCAGCCCCGCGTACGCGCGGAGCGGACCCGCGCTGACCAGGCGTAGCGGATGGGTGACTACGCGCCGGGATCGTCGTCGTCCTCGCCCTGCTCGCCCGGGCGGTCCTCGTGCGAGAGGCTCAGCGGCTCCTCGTCGCCCTCGGCCAGGGCGGGCTCGCCATCGAGGTCCTCGGACTCCGAGTCGAACTCGTCGGCCTCGTCGGCCGCCAGGGCCGCGCTCCGGGGCGCCACCGGCTCCGGGATGGCCGGGCCGATGTCGAGATCCAGCTCCCGCGCCGTCTCGGCGACGTCCTCGTCGGACTCGCGCAGGTGGATCTCCTGCGCGTCGCCGGCCAGGATCTTCACGTCGAGGCCGAGCGACTGCATCTCCTTGATCAGGACCTTGAACGACTCGGGCACGCCCGGCTCGGGGACGTTCTCGCCCTTGATGATGGCCTCGTAGGTCTTCACGCGGCCCACGACGTCGTCGGACTTCACGGTCAGCAGCTCCTGGAGGGTGTAGGCGGCGCCGTAGGCCTCCAGGGCCCAGACCTCCATCTCGCCGAACCGCTGGCCGCCGAACTGCGCCTTGCCGCCCAGCGGCTGCTGGGTGACCAGGGAGTAGGGGCCCGTCGAGCGGGCGTGGATCTTGTCGTCGACCAGGTGGGCCAGCTTCAGCATATAGACGTAGCCCACGGTGACGCGGTTGTCGAACTCCTCGCCGGTGCGGCCGTCGTAGAGCTTGGACTTGCCGTCCTGGTCAAGGCCGGCCTCCTGCAGCAGGTGCAGGATGTCGGACTCGCGGGCGCCATCGAAGACCGGGGAGGCCACGTGCAGGCCGAGGGCCTTGGCCGCCCAGCCGAGGTGGGTCTCCAGGACCTGGCCGATGTTCATGCGCGACGGCACGCCGAGCGGGTTCAGCACGATCTCGACGGGCCGGCCGTCCGGCAGAAACGGCATATCCTCCAGGGCCAGGATCTTGGCCACGACGCCCTTGTTGCCGTGGCGGCCGGCCATCTTGTCGCCCTCGGAGATCTTGCGCTTCTGCGCGGTGTAGACCCGGATCAGCTGGTTGACGCCCGGGGAGAGCTCGTCGCCGTTCTCGCGCGTGAAGACCTTCACGTCGACCACGATGCCGTACTCGCCGTTGGGCACACGCAGGGAGGTGTCGCGCACCTCGCGGGCCTTCTCGCCGAAGATGGCGCGCAGCAGGCGCTCCTCCGCCGTCAGCTCGGTCTCGCCCTTGGGTGTGACCTTGCCGACCAGGATGTCGCCCGGCCGCACCTCGGCCCCCACCCGGACGACGCCGCGGTCGTCGAGGTCCTTCAGGGCGTCCTCGCCGACGTTGGGGATGTCGCGGGTGATCTCCTCCGGCCCGAGCTTGGTGTCGCGGGCCTCGCACTCATGCTCCTCGATGTGGATGGACGTGAAGACGTCGTCCATCACCAGCTTCTCGCTGATGAGGATCGCGTCTTCGTAATTGTAGCCCTCCCACGGCATGAAGGCGACCAGCACGTTCTTGCCGAGGGCCAGCTCGCCGGAGTCCGTGCAGGGACCGTCGGCCAGGATGGCGCCGGCTTCGACGCGCGTACCCTTTTTGGCCACGGGCCGCTGGTTGAAGCACGTGCCCTGGTTGCTGCGCGAGTACTTGTGCAGCGTGTAGGTGTCGCGCTGGCCGGAGTCGGTCAGCACCACCACCTCGCGCGCGTCCGCCCGCTCGATCACGCCGGCCCGCTTGGCTGTGACGACCACGCCGGAGTCGACGGCGGTCTTGTATTCGATCCCCGTGCCGACGAGCGGCGCCTCCGCGCGCAGCAGGGGCACCGCCTGGCGCTGCATGTTCGCGCCCATCAGGGCCCGGCTGGCGTCGTCGTTCTCGATGAACGGGATCAGGGCCGTGGCGATGGACACCGCCTGCTTCGGCGAGACGTCCATGTAGTCGAGCTCCTCGATCGGCACGACGCGGAACTCGTGCTTGTACCGCGCCGTGACGCGCCGCTCGATGAAGCTGCCGTCCGCGTTGAGCTCCGCGTTGGCCTGGGCGATGACGGCCTCGTCCTCCTCGTCGGCCGTGAGGTAGACGATCTCGCTCAGGACCTGGCCCTTGGCGACGAGGCGGTACGGCGTCTCGATGAAGCCGTACTCGTTCACGCGGGCGAACGAGGACAGGGCCCCGATCAGGCCGATGTTGGGACCTTCCGGCGTCTCGATGGGGCACATGCGCCCGTAGTGGGAGTCGTGGACGTCGCGGACATCAAACCCGGCCCGCTCGCGCGAGAGGCCACCGGGGCCCAGGGCCGAAAGCCGCCGCTTGTGCGTCAGCTCCGCCAGCGGGTTGGTCTGGTCCATGAACTGGCTGAGCTGGCTGCTGCCGAAGAACTCCTTCACGGCCGCCACCACAGGGCGGATGTTGATCAGCGCCTGCGGCGTGATCACGTCGATGTCCTGGATGGTCATGCGCTCGCGCACCACGCGCTCCATGCGGGCGAGGCCGATGCGGAACTGGTTCTGCAGCAGCTCGCCGACGCTGCGCAGGCGCCGGTTGCCGAGGTGGTCGATGTCGTCGGTATGCCCGACGCCCTTGAACAAAGTGACCATGTAATTGACGATCGCGAAGATGTCATCCTTGGTCAGGGTCTTGGTGTCCATGGCCGGCTGGCCGTTACCGACCAGGACGAGCTCGCCGCCCTCCGGCGTGCGCGCCCGCAGGCTGCGGAATCCGGCGCGCGTGATCCGCTCGGCCGTCGCGCGGTCCAGCCGCTGGCCCGCGGTCGCCAGGACCTCGCCCGACTCATCCTTGACGTCATCGACCGGAGCGAGCCCGATCAGACGGTGGCGGATGTTCAGCTTCTTGTTCAGCTTGTAGCGGCCGACGTTGGCCAGGTCATACCGCTTGGGCTCGAAGAACAGGTTGTCGAGCAGCGAGCGGGCGCTGTCCTCCGTCGGCGGCTCGCCGGGACGCAGGCGCTTATAGATCTCGATGAGCGCCGTGCGCGCCGAGTCGGTGCCGTCCTTGTCCAGGGTGGCCCGGACGTTCTCGGTGTCGCCCAGCACCTCGAGGATCTGGGCGTTGCCCTCCAGGCCCATCGCCCGCAGCAGCGCCGTCACCGGCTGCTTGCGCGTGCGGTCGATGCGGACGTAGATCACGCCGTTGGTGTCGGTCTCCAGCTCCAGCCAGGCCCCGCGGTTGGGGATGACCGTCGCCGTAAGGATCCGGTTGCCGCTGGTGTCCACGTCGTGGCTGAAGTAGCAGCCCGGCGAGCGCACCAGCTGGCTCACGACCACGCGCTCGGCGCCGTTGATGATGAAGGTGCCCTGCTCGGTCATGAGCGGGAAGTCTCCCATGAAGACCTCCTGCTCCTTGACCTCGCCGGTCTCCTTATTGATCAGCCGCACGCGCACGCGGAGGGGCGCCGCGTAGTTCTGATCGCGCTCCTTGCACTCCTCAACGCTGTACTTCGGCTCGCCCAGGGCGTAGTCGATGAACTCCAGCACGAGGTTGCCCGTGAAGTCCTGGATCGGCGAGATGTCCGCGAACAGCTCCTGCAGGCCCTCGCGCAGGAACCAGCTGTATGACTTCTGCTGCACCTCGATCAGGTCCGGGATGTCCAGGACCTCGGCGATGCGCGCGAAGGACCGGCGCTGGCGTCGCTGCTCGAGCACGGGAGCCGCCATGCAACCACTCCCCGGAGAGGTTTTGCAGCCTGTGGGCATAAGGCAACTTTGAACGATAGCACATCAGGCAAGGCCTGTCAATCAAAGCAGAATAGGCCCGGGGGTGCCTCCTCGGTGCACACCCCCGGACCCGGTCAGGCGATCGCGCGGCGCGGACCCGCTACTTGACCTCGACCCCCGCGCCGACCTCGACCAACTTCGCCTTGACGCTCTCGGCTTCCTCCTTGCTGACCTTCTCCTTGACGGGCTTGGGTGCCCCGTCGACAAGGTCCTTGGCCTCCTTGAGGCCGAGGCCGGTCAGCTCGCGGACGACCTTGATGACCTGGATCTTCTTCTCGCCCGCCGACTGCAGGATCACGTCGAACTCCGTCTGCTCCTCGACCGCGGGCGCTGCCGCCGCCGGGCCGGCTGCCGCCGCAGGCGCGACTGCCACCGCCGCGGACACGCCGAACTTCTCCTCGAACGCCTTCACCAGGTCGGACAGCTCGAGGACGGACATGTCCTGCACGATGTCGAGGACCTGCTCCACCTTAGTCGCCACTGGCAACAGCCTCCCCTTGCTCGGACCGTGTCTTCCGCAGGGCCTCCAGCGCGCCGGCCAGACCGCGCAGCGGCGCGGCCAGCAGCGAGGCGAACGATGTCATGGGCGCCGCGAACGCGCCGGCCGTGCGGGCCAGCAGCACCTCACGGCTCGGCAGCTCCGCCAGGGCCTTGACGCGAGCCGCGTCGATGACCTGCCGGCCCAAGAGGCCGCCCTTGACCTGCAATTCCGGGTTGTCGCGGCCGAAGGCGGCCAGCTCCCGCGGCCCGGCCGTCGGATCGGCGTCGCTCCACGCGACCGCCGTCGGCCCTTCCAGCCAGGGATCCAGGCCGGCGATGCCGGCCGTCTTGGCCGCACGCTGCAGCAGCGTGTTCTTGCAGACCCGGTACTCGACGCCGGCAGCCCGCAGGCGCCGGCGCAGCTCGGTCACCTTGGCGACGTCCAGGCCCCGGTAATCAGCCAGCACCATGGAGCTTGCGTGGCCGAGCCGGGACTCGATCATCGCCAGGGACTCCTCTTTGGCGGCGCGGGTCTTGGCCAAGCTCCCACCTCCCAATGCATCCGGCATGGCCTGCGCCGGCCCTGGCTCCGGACCGGCATGGCCTGCGCCGTCGAATGCAGCCGGTATCAGAGGACCCGGGGGCGGCAAAACGCCCTGCCCCGTCGAGGCGGCAGAGCGTATCCACCACCCACCGCCGCGTGGGGGGAGGGGGATCGCGTGCGCGCCTCGGTAGGCCGGCCCGCGGGAGCGGGCCCGTTACGCGCCTTCGCTGGCGCGCCTACTGTCTTTGGCAACCAGATCAGTCTACGCGGCGCGGCGCCGTCGGGTCAAGCAGCCGGTGACGCGGCCCGAACGGCCACGGCGACGCCCGGCCCCATGGTCGAGCTGACGGTCACGCTCTTGATGTACTGACCCTTGGCGGCGGCCGGTTTGTTCTTGACCAGGGCGTCGATGAGCGTGTCCAGGTTCTCGGCCAGGGCCTCGGCCGCAAAGCTGACCCGGCCGATCGGCGCCTGCACGATGCCGGCCTTCTCGGTGCGGAACTCGATCTTGCCGGCCTTGATCTCCTTGATGGCGGCCCCGACCTCGAAGGTCACGGTGCCGGCCTTGGGGTTCGGCATCAGGCCGCGCGGGCCGAGGAGCCGGCCCAGCCGCCCCACGCCGCCCATCATGTCGGGCGTGGCGACGGCCACGTCGAAGTCGAGAAAGCCTCCCTGCACCTTGACCACCAGTTCGTCGCCCCCGACGACGTCAGCGCCGGCGGCCTCCGCCTCACGCGCCTTATCGCCCTTGGCGAACACGAGGACACGGGGCGAGCGGCCCGTGCCGTGCGGCAGGACGACGGCGCCGCGGACCATCTGGTCGGCGTGGCGGGGGTCGACGCCCAGGCGCACGGCCACCTCCACCGTCTCGTCGAACTTCGCGTGCGCCAGCTCCTTCACCAGGGCCATCGCCTCAGCGGGCGCGTACGCGCGGTCCTGCACGCGGCCCTGCGCCGCGCGGTATCCCTTGCCGTGCTCGGGCATCGCTTCCGCCTCCCCAGTTGCTCGGCTTGCCTGCCGCCTGGCCCGTCCCAGCCAGGCTCGCGGCCCATCGCGTCCTGGCACGGCTTCACGGTGACCGCTGCGCGGTCGCCGCTTCGCCTCACTCCGCCCCGTCCACCTCAATGCCCATGCTGCGCGCCGTGCCGGCGACCATGCGCTCGGCGGCCTCGACGGACCCGGCGTTCAGGTCCGGCATCTTGGTTGTGGCGATCTCCCGCACCTGGGCCTGGGTGACACGGCCGACCTTCTTGGTGTTGGGCGTGCCCGAGCCGCTCTCCAGGCCGGCTGCCCGCTTCAGGAGCACGGCAGCCGGGGGCGTCTTGGTGACGAAGGTGAACGAGCGGTCGGCGAAGACGGTGATCACCACGGGGATGATCAGGCCCATCTGCTCCTTGGTGCGCTCGTTGAACTCCTTGGTGAACGCCATGATGTTGACGCCGTGCTGGCCAAGCGCGGGGCCGACGGGCGGCGCCGGCGTGGCCTTGCCGGCCGGGATCTGCAGCTTCACGTACGCGACGATCTTCTTGGCCACCCCGCCACCCCTTTTAGAGCTTCTCGACCTGGGTGAAGTCCAGCTCGAGCGGCGTCTCGCGCCCGAACATCGACACCAGAACGCGCAGCTTGCCCCGTTCGGCGTCGATCTGGTCGATGACGCCGATGAAACCGTCGAACGGCCCGGAGCGCACGCGGATGTTCTCGCCGACCTCGACGTCCACCCGTGCAACGGGACGCGGGCGGGCCTCGAGCAGGCCCATCTGGTACATGATCTGCTCGACCTCTTCGGGCAGGAGCGGGGTCGGCTTGCTGCCCGAGCCGACAAACCCCGTGACGCCGGGCGTGTTGCGCACGACGTACCACGAGTCGTCGGTCATCGTCATCTCGACCAGCACGTAGCCGGGGAAGATCTTGCGCTGAATGGTGCGCTTCTTGCCGTCCTTGACCTCCAGGGTTTCCTCCACCGGCACGAGCACCTGAAAGATCTGGTCCTCCATGCCCATGGAGTTGACGCGCTTCTCGAGGTTGGTCTTGACCTTGTTCTCGTAGCCGGAGTAGGTGTGAATGACGAACCACTGGCTGTCGCGGCGGCGGCGCTGCTCCGCCTCCGCCTCGGCCGCGACGACCTCCTCGACCACGCCTCCCGGCCCGGACTCAGGCGTTGACATGGATGATCAGCCCCAATAGCAGGTTCAGCAGCGAGTCGAACCCCCAGATCAGGAGTGCGATGAAGGCGGTCGACGCCAGCACGACGATCGTGAAGGCCGTGGTCTGGCGCCGGTCCGGCCAGACGACTTTCCGCATCTCCGCCCGTACTTCGCGCACGAAGCGGCTGATCCGCTCAACCACTCTGTCACCGTCCACTTCGTGCATCACGCACAGCCTCGCCGTCGCCGGCATCGGCATGGCCATTCATGGCTTCGGGGACGCATGGCCTTCGCCATCGAATGCGTCCCGCATGGCCTTCGCCATCGAATGCGTCCCGCATGGCCTTCGCCATCCATGGCTCCG
>JAJYVM010000181.1 GCA_021792015.1 Bacillota bacterium
CGCAGTGCGCGCGCTCGATCTCCGTGTCCTTGCGCCCGTGCCCGACTTTGGGGATGTGCCCGGCGACTCCATCTGGGACACCATCGCGCCGCAGATCGTCGACCTCATCCGCCAGCACCGGACCACGCTCGTCTTCGTCAGCAACCGCGGGCTCTGCGAGCGGCTGGCCGCCCGGATCAACGCCGCCGCCGGCGGAACCATCTGCCAGAGCCACCACGGCAGCACATCGCGCGAGCTGCGCGAGGCCGTCGAGGCCGGGCTCAAGGCCGGCCGGCTCAAAGCCGTCTGCGCCACCGGCACCCTGGAGTTCGGCATCGACATCGGCTCCGTCGACCTCGTGGTGCAGGTGGAGGCCCCGGGCGGGGTGGCGCGCGGGCTGCAGCGGGTGGGGCGCGCTGGCCACCAGGTGGGCGCCACGCCCAAGGGGCGCATCATCGCCAAGCACCCCGGCGACCTGCTCGAGGCGGCGGTGACGGCGGCCGCCATGCGCGACGGCGACATCGAGGCCACGGCTGTGCCGCGGGCGCCGCTGGATGTGCTGGCGCAGCAGGCAGTCGCCGCGGCCGCGGCGGCTGGCGAGGTTTCCGCCGATGACCTCTACGAGCTCTGCCGACGCGCATACCCCTACCGCGATCTCGCCCGCGCGGACTTCGATGCGGCGCTTCGACTGGTCAGCGACGCCTCACTGGGCGTGCCGCGGGTGGACGTGGTGGACGGCGCGCTGCGGGCGCGGGCGGGCGCCCGCTCCCTGGTGGCCAGAAGCGGCGGCACCATCCCCGACCACGGCCTCTACCCCGCCATCTTCGAGGGCCGGCGGGTGGGCGAGCTGGACGAGGAGTTCGTCTACGAAAGCCGGGTCGGCGACACGTTCGTCCTGGGCAGCTCGTCCTGGCGGATCGAGGCCATCCAGGCCGACCGCGTGCTGGTCTCGCCCGGCCGCGGCGGCATGAACCGTGTGCCGTTCTGGCACGGCGACGGGTTGGGGCGGCCGGCGGAGCTGGGCGAGCGGATCGGGGCGTTCCTGCGCGCAGCGCAGGGACGCCCCTCCCTGCGGACCTGGCTGGCCAAGGAGTGCCTGTGCGACGACGTGGCCGCCGAAGCGCTCGACCGCTATATCAGATCGCAGCCCGCTCTGCCCACGGACCGGCGCATCGTGGTGGAGACCTTCGCCGACCCGCTCGGCGAGGGCCTGTGCATCATCCACTCCGTCTTCGGGGCGCGGGTGAACGCACCCTGGGCGATCGCGCTGGGCGCGGCGGTCGGGACGCAGGCGGTGTACACCAACGATGGGATCCTGCTGCGGTCGGCCCGCGCCCCGCGCCGGTACAGCTTCGCGGAGCTGCGCCAGCGCCTGGAGGGCGCGCTGCCGCGGACGCCGCTCTTCGCCGCGCTCTTCCGCGAGAACGCCACGCGCGCGCTGGTGCTGCCGCGGCTGGGGCCCGGGCGGCGCACGCCCCTCTGGCTGCAGCGCCTGCGGGCCGGCGACCTGCTGGCCGACGCGCTGCGCGACCCCCGCCATCCGCTGATCGCGGAGACGATGCGCCAGTGCCTGGAGGACGTCTTCGACCTCGCGGCGTGGGAGCGGGCCATGACCTGCGAGGTGGTCGAGCGCACGAGCGCCGCGCCGTCGCCGTTCGCCCGCGGCATGCTGATGCAGTTCCAGGCCAAGTTCCTCTACGAGGGCGATGCCCCGAGCGCGGAGCGGATGGAGGCCGACATGGAGGTCGGCCATGTCGACGCGCAGTCCGTGCGAGAGGCCATCACCCATCCGCGGGCGACCACAGCCGAAGGTCTGCTTGACCTGCTGCGGCGGTCAGGCGGGCTTACGGATGCCGAGGTGGCGGAGCGCAGCGACGTGCGGCCGGACGCGGTGGGAGCCCGCGCCCGCCGGGACGGGCGGCTGTGGGTGGTCGCCGATGAGGATCCACCGGGCCCTGAGCGCGTCGCGCGATTCCTTCGCACCACGACGCCCGTCACGGCCGGAGATGTGGCCGCGCGCTTCGGGCTGGTCGACGCGAATGCACTGCTGAACGAGCTGGTGTCCGCCGGCCGGGCCGTGCCGATCGCGGGCGCCTTCGCTGCCCCCGAGGTGCTGCGGGCGGCGCACCGCCGGACCCTGGCCAGGCTGCGGAGCGAGATCGCGCCGCGCTCACGCGGCGAGCTGGCCGCCTGGATCGCCTCGCGCCTGGACCTGGAGCGGCTGCAGGGCTACCCGCTCAGCCGCCGCGCTTGGGAGGAGGAGATGCTGCCCGGCGTGCGGCTGGACGCGGCGCTGGCCGCGGGCGAGTACGTCGCCGTGGGTGGCCGCCCCGCCTTCTTCCGGCGCGAGCTGACGGAGCGGCTGCTGCCGCCGCTGCCGGCGGAGGGCCGGGTCGCCGACGTGCTGCGCGCGCGCGGCGCCCTCTTTTTCAGCGACGTCTGCCGCTTCGCGGGGCTGACGCCAGAGGATGCCCTGGCGCAGCTCCGCGCGCTGCTGGCCGCTGGCGCCGTCAGCAACGACAGCTTCGCGCCGTGGCGGCTGCCGGCGCGGGTGCGCCCGGGACGCGCCGGGTCGGCCTTGGGTGGCCGCTGGTTCATGGTGGGGCGCGCGGAGCGCGCGCCCGAACCCGCGGCCTGGGTTGACGTAATGCTGCTTCGGTACGGGGTGCTCGCGCGCAGCGTGTGGGACCGCGAGTCGCCGCCGGTCGCCTGGACCGAGGCCCTGCGGGCCCTCCGCGCCCGGGAGCGGCAGGGCAGCCTGCTGCGCGGCTATTTCGTGCGTGGGCTCGGCGGCCTGCAGTTCTCCGCGCGCGAGACCGTGGAGGCGCTGCGGGCGGCGGCGCCGCGCGCATGGTGGTGGCTGCCGGCCGCCAGTCCAGCCAACCTGCTGGCCGCGCGCCGCGAGCGGGCCTTCCTCGTCATGCGGGGGGCCGAGCCCGTGCTGTCGGTCGCCGGCGGCCGTGTGGGGGCGCTGGTCGTGCTGGGCGACGCCGAGCGAGTTCAGGCGGCCGGCGTGCTGGCGGAGTTGCCCGCATCCCGCGGCCGGCTGGTCCTGGAGTGGCCGGAGGGCGAGGCCGCCCTGGCGGCGGCGGGGTTCTCGCGCCGGCCGCGGGGCTGGGTGCGGCACACGACGGCGCTGTAGGCGCCGGCGCTGGCGGGTCCGGCGCGCGATCGCATCGGCCGTGCGCGCAGCTCGCCCTTCAAACCGCGTAACCGCCATCTGGACCGGCGCCTCCGTGCATTTGGCCCACCCGCGGATGGGCCAGGGTGTGCAGGCAAGGTCTGTGGTCCGCAACACACTTCCGCAGACGGCGCGCGCCGCGCATACTGTGGGACAAGGAGGAGGGTTTTGTACATGGCTGGGCCAAAGCGGCCCGCCCATAGCAACCTGCGGTGGGCGATCATGATCGGCATCATAGCCCCGCTGACCTTCGTGATGTCCCTGGACCGGACCAACATCGCGGTCTCGGCCCCGATCATCCAGAAGCAGTTCCACTTCACCCTGGTCGAGATGGGCCTTATCCTTAGCGCCTTCACCTGGACGTACGCGTTCCTGCAGATCCCGGGCGGCCTTCTGGCCGAGCGCTGGGGCGCGCGGCGCACCCTGACCTGGGCCAACGCCTGGTGGTCGGTGTGGACCGTGCTGACCGCCGCCGGCAGCAGCGTGGCCACCTTCATCGGGATCCGAGGCCTCCTGGGCATCGGCCAGGCCACCGACTGGTCGGCCTCCGTCGAGGCCATCAACCGCTGGTTCCCCAAGCAGGAGCGGGCGCGCGGCAACTCGATTCTGCTGGCCGGCCTCTACCTCGGCCCAATTGTCGGCGCCCCGCTCACCGTGGCCATCGTCAAGGGCCTGGGCTGGCAGTGGGCCTTCTACATCTACGGCGCCGCGGGCGTCATCACGGCGATCCTCTGGTGGACGTACTTCCGCGACCGGCCGCAGGACCACCCGCGCATCAGCCAGGAGGAGCTGGATCACATCGAGGCCGGCTACGAGGCCTCGGACCAGAAGGAGCGCTCCACCTGGCGCGACTGGGGCCAGTTCCTCGGCAACTACCGCTTCTGGGCCCTCGGGCTTCAGTACTTCTTCCTGATCTTCGTGCAGAGCTTCTACACGACGTGGCTGCCCACGTACCTGATCCAGGCACGGCACTTCTCGCTCACGGCCATGGGCTTCGGCGCCTCGCTGCCCTGGGTGGCGCTGTTCGCCGTCGTCCTCATCTCGGGGCAGTGGCAGGACCGCGTCTACCGGCGGACCGGCAGCAAGGCCCGCTCGCGCGTGCCGTTCGCCGTATCCGGCTTCATCCTGGCGGCCCTGTTCCTGATCCTGGCCTCGCGTGAGAGCAACACAGCACTGATGCTCATCTTCCTGATGCTGTCGCTCGGCTCGGTCGGCCTCGTGCAGACCGCGATCTGGCCGGCCGTCGGCGACGTGGCCGGCAACCTGACCGGCTCCGTGACGGGCTGGACGAACTTCTGGGGCAACTTCTCCGGCGGCCTCGGCCCGATCTTCACGGCCCTGCTCGTCACCCTGACGAAGTCGTGGGGCGCGGCCCTGCTGGTGATGTCCCTGGCCGCGCTGATCGGCGCGGTGCTCTGGCTGCTGATCCGGCCCGACGAGCCGCTGGCGTCCGGCATCATGCGCCCCGACACGGCGACCGGCGCGGCGGACTAAGCTCCGGCTTTCCTGGGCAGGCGCCCGCGGGGGAAAACCTCTGTGGGCGCCTCGCCTCGCCGCTTGCTCCATCCTGGCGCGGCTTCGGCCCAGCTTCGCTCCGGCCGCTTGTGCGGCCGCCGCTCGCGTCATCCAGCCTCGCCGCTTGCTCCATCCTGGCGCGGCTTCGGCCCAGCTTCGCTCCGGCCGCTTCGCGGCCGCCGCTCGCGTCATCCAGACCCCTGCAGCCGCGTCATGGGCCCGTACAGGGCCTGCATCCGCTGGAGCTCGGCCGGGTCGTGAAAGCGCGCCCGGCCGATGCCGTATGCCTTGGCCACCTCGACGGCAAAGCGCGCCGCCAGCTCGATCTCGGCCGGCTGGCTGGCGCCGGAGGCCGCGCCCGGCACGGCCGCCTGCGCCGTGATCGCCACCCCGACCACCGGCGCCTCCGTGGCCACCGACGGCTGGAGGATGCTGTTGAAGTGGTAGACGCCGTTGCCGTACGGCGTGATGTCCTGCATGGTGATCGGCAGCACGAGCGGCAGCTCGCCGCTCGTCCACTCCAGGATGTCCAGCAGATCCTCGCTGACGCGGAGGATGTAGCCCTGGCAGACGGTGGGCGAGATGGCGACGCCGCGCCGGTTGAGCAGGCGGTTGCCGCGCGAGGTATCGATGGAGAGCAGCGCGCCCATCGCCGGGTCCACGAGGTGGCGGTTGGCGACCTCCATGCTGACGGGCGAGCCCATGAACGGCACGGGGTCGTGGGGACGCACCGGCGCCCGCGGGCAGATATGCGTCGTGACGATGACGTCGCCCGGCACGCGGTCGCCGCGGCCGGCCATCGCCGCGAGCTTGGCCGCCGCCGCGATCGCCGCGATGGCCCCGTCGGCGTCGGAGACGAGCCCAGTGCGCTCGGGCCTGGCGCCAACCCCGCCCAGGCAGCCGACGATGCCGAGGACAGGCGCGGCGCGGTCGGCGCCGCGGAGGCGCGCCCGCACAAAGTCCGTGCTGCCGCCGTGCTCGCCCGCAACCGTCGTGACGGTCACATCCGCCACGCCGGCCCGGCGCAGGTAGTCGGCGACGGCCGCGCCGCTCGCATCCGGTCCGTCGAGAAGATCGATGACGTCCAGCGTCTGCCGCATGGTCATGCGGCAACATCCGACGCGGGCCGGGGCGAACCCTGCAAATCAGGCGCAGGCCGGGCGCGCCATCGTGACCGCGATCGCGTGCGCGCTCGCGGCCATCATCGCCAGCAGCCGGAGGAACGGACGGGGAGACGTCCAAACCGGCATCCGAGGGGGGATCCGCCCTGCAGCCGACCTGGCGGGAGATGACCTGGTCCCAGTTCGGCGCCGCCATGGACATGCTGGGCAATGCCATCGCCGCCTGCCCCGAGGATCTCTGGAGCGAGGGCAGCCGCGGCGTGGCGGGCTTCTGGTCCGTCGCCCACCACACGCTGTTCTGGCTGGACTTCTACGCGTCGGTGGCCGGGGCCGAAGACTTCGGGCCACCCCCGCCGTTCACGCGGTCGGAGCTCGACGAGTCGGCCCAGCCCGACCGCGTCTACCGCCCAGCCGAGCTGCTCGACTATCTCGCCTACTGCAGGCGCAGGTGCCGGACCACGGTCCTGGGCATGACGGACGCGCGGGCCGCCGAGCCCTGCCCTGGGGACCGCGCCCGCTATGGCGCGGCCTGGCGGGACCTCGAAGCCGAGCTGGCGTACGTCGCGCGCCGCGGGCTGAGCCACGGCGAGCTGCTCCTTTACAACCTGCGCCACGTCCAGCACCACGCGGCGCAGCTCAACCTGCTGCTGCGCCAGGCGACGGGCGCGGCGGCGCCGCGCTGGGTGTCCCGGGCCGGGGAGTAGCCGTGCCGATGGCCCAAGGTCCCTGAACTTGTGACCGCGATCGCTGGCGCGCTCGCGGGCGCGGAGCCACGCAGCCGCTGTCCTGGTGCAGGCTCAGCGGACCACGGGCCACGGCCCAGCTTCCGCTGAGGGCTCGTTGGCTGCAGGGCCGGCGCCGTGGCCGGGAAGAATTGGTGCGGTTATCGCTCAGCGCCGCCCCTCTGCAAGGAGCTGACGGGCGTACTCGGCCCTGTGCTGGCTCAGGTTGGGCAGGCCTCTCGCCTGCAGCCACGCGAACAAGGCCTCGGCGCGCACCGGAACCAGGTGCGCTTCCACGCCCCGCGCGGCGAGCACGGCCAGCACGTGGTCCCGCGCTTGCCGCCACTCCTCATAGGTGTCGTCCTCTTCGCTCGGCGCGGCCGACGCGCTGACGATACGCCGCCAGTCCTCCAACGTATAGTCCGCGATCCCGACCACGTTGCGCACCGCCGGTCGGAACCGGGCCGCACCCGCGCGACGCCCCGGCCGCCGCTTAGCCACGGGCGATGCCCACCGCCCAATCGGGCGCCACCTCGCTCAGCACCTCGACCGGCAGGTCGCGTCCGCTCTGGCGCCAGATGCCCGCCACCTCGGCCGCCGCCGTCCTCGGGAAGTCCGGCGCCCAGCCGAGGACCCCTCCCTCGTCCCCGTCGGGGTGCCGTGCGGCGTAGAGGCCCGCAAGGATGCCTCGCAGCGTCTCCATGGCCGCACCATCGCGGCCCGTCGCCAGGCGCCGCCGCAGGTCCCCCACATAGGGGTCGAGCGCCTCCTCGAGCAACTCATCGGCCGCATCCGCCGGGTCGGTATCGCCGCCATGGCGAGGACCGGCGCGATCGTTGAGGTCGTCGATATCCAACGCGCGCAGGTCTCCCTCGACCTCCACGGCCACATCCCCGGCGGATACCCCGTCGAGCATGGCGCCAGCCAGGCGCTCGGCT
>JAJYVM010000182.1 GCA_021792015.1 Bacillota bacterium
GGATGTTGCGCGCGTCCCTGTGGCCGTAGATCGAGTCCAGGGTGTTGACGGCCTTGTACGCCCAGGCCGCGGGCGGGCCGCCGACGGCCAGCCAGAACGCGGGCGCGAGGTAGCCGTCGCCGGCGCTCTCGGCCACGCTCTCGACGCAGGCGCGGCTGACCTCGGCGGCGGTGAGCGCCGCCGTGTCCCGCCCGACGATGCGGGCCACGGCGGTGCGCGCGGCCGGAAGGTCGCCGGCCTGCAGCGGCGCGGCCACCGCCCGCGCGTGGTCGATCATGCTGCGCCCGGACAGGGCCCACGCGCCCAGCGCCACCCGCAAGGCCCAGCCGGCGCCGGGGCTGAGGCGGCGAGCGCCCGCCTCCAGCAGGGCCGCGGCGGCGGCGGCACCCCCGGCCACGGCGCCCACGAGGACGAGGCCGCCCGCTTCCGTGCGAGGCAGGTGCGCCTCCAGCGCCGCGGCGGCCCTGGCGATGGCCGTGACGGGGTGTGGCCAGTCGGGCGGGTCGCCGACGGCCGCATCGAGCGCGGCCGATGCCAGCAGCCAGCCCGCGCTCACTTGATGGCCACCGGGATCCCGGCCACGCAGAGGTGGACATGCTCCGCGCGCGCGGCCAGGGCCTGGTTGGTGCGGCCCAGGGCGTCCTGGAACGCGCGTCCGAGCGGCGAGAGGGCGACCGGGGCGAAGCCGGCCTCGCACGATACGGCGATGCAGGTGCGCGCCGCCACCCCCAGCACCTCGGCGACGGCGCCGCGCTCGGCCTCGGCCGCATCCGCGCCCGCCAGCAGCAAGTTGGCGACAAGGCTGTCGACAGAGTCCAATAGGACCGTGGCGCCCGCCGGGACCGCCACCGCGGCTGGGTGAAGTGGCTCCTCGGCTGTGACCCAGCCCGCCGGGCGGTGGCGGCGATGGTCGTCGATTCGCTGGCGCATCTCGTCGTCCGTGGCCTGGCCGGTGGCCAGAAACAGAACGGGTCCGGGTGCCGCCCCCGCCAGCCGCGCCGCGAGTCGGCTCTTGCCGCTGCGGATGCCGCCCAGGATCAGCGTCAGCACGCCATCAGCCTCCCGATCTGCGCATGGCACCATCGGAACCGCGCGTCGGTCGTCAGCGCCGCACAGCCCGCAAGCCGCCGATGGTGCGGAACGGGCTCAGGTCGGGCGGCAGCGCCATTCCGCCCACGGTGCGGAACGGGCCCACGTCGGGCGGCAGCGCCGCACGAGCCTCGCCTGCCCGGCACAGTGACGCGGGGACCGCACGTCGCCCGTCAGCGCGCCACCAGCGCCCCGATCACGGCCCAGGGCCCCCCGAAGGCGGCACCGGCCGCGCCGGCCTCTGCCGCCGCCGCCACGCAGACCAGGGCCGTGGCCGGGCCGGCGGAAGCCGCGCCGTCCCAGCCCGGCGGGAAATCGCCCTGAAAGCGCATGCCCGCCTCGCGGGCCAGCGCGTCTCCGCGCGCGGCCAGCCCGCCGGAGCCGGCCGGGGTCACGGCCACCACCCCCGGACAGGCCAGCACGCGGCGCAGGGCCGGCAGGTCGGCGATCTCGGGGTCGTGCAGCCGCACCGCGCGCCCGACCTTCGGCCGGCCCAGGGCGAGCACGGCCAAGCCCCCACCCGGCCGCGCCAGGCGCAGCCGCTCCGCGATCCCCACGGCAGTGACGCCCACAGCCGTCTGAACCGGCTCGGTGTTGCGCTCGCTGCTCCATGCGATCGCATCGGACGCCAGCCCAGCGGTCGCCGCCTCCGCCGCCGCGCCCGCCAGGATGTCCTCCGCGGCGACAGACGCGGTCACCGCCAGCAGGCGGGGCTCGGCGCCCAGCGCCAGGATCTCCATCAGCGCGACCCGGGCCGTGAAGCGCCCGACGACCGGCCACGGCGCCGCGAGGGCGTCGCCCGGCATGGCGCCGATGGCACCAAGCGCGTCGCAGGCCGTCACCAGGTGGCCGGCCGCCAAGCGGGCCACCGCGGCGCCGCGCACCCTCACAGCGACGCGCGCCGGCGCAGGGCGGTCGCCACCAGGGCGGCCCCCACGGCGTTGAGCGTGGCGGCGATGAGCAGCGGCGCCAGCAGCGCCATGAACAGGCCCTCCGTCACGGGGCTCGGCACAAGCGTCAGGATGCCGGGGGCGACCACGCCGTTGCAGACGATTGCGACGACCACGCCGGCCACCATCCCCAACTTGCGGGCGGTGACCCCTGCCAGGGCCGCGCACCCGGCCATCTCCCCTGCGATCACCAGGTGGATGGGCACGGTCAGGGGGAAGCCGGCTGTGGCGGCGCTGGCCAGGTGGCCGAGGGCGGCGACCAGCGCGCCCTCCCCCGGCGCGAACAGGAAGGCCGCCAGGTAGCCGGGCAGGGCATCGAGCGCGGTGGTGCCCGTCGGCCCGGGGATCTTGATGAACGCCCCGACAGCCGAGAGGGCGATCAGGAGGGCCAAGCGGGTCAGCCGCCGCGTGCGGTCTCCGCGATCCGCTCGGCCATCCATTCCAATCCCTCCACGACCCGCGGTCCGGGCCGGATGATGAGGCGGTCGTCGCACACGGCGACCCGCCCGGCGCGCACGGCGGCGATCGCGTCCCAACCGGGACGCGCCGCGATCCGGTCGGGGTTGGTCCGGTCGCAGGCGCCGCACCAGGCCGCCAGGATCAACTCCGGGTCGGCGGCGATGACGTCCTCGGAGCCCACCACGGCCCGCTCCTTGCGCACCCCGTCCGCCGGCACCCCGAAAACGTTGCGGCCACCGGCAACCTCCACGAACCGGGCAACCCAGCCCGTGCCGGGCCGGAGGGGTCGCGGCCACTCCTCGAAGTACACGGACGGCCGGCGGGGCAGCTTCGCCGCCCGCTGCCGCACCCCGTCCACCCGGGCCTGCATGGCGGCGATCGTGGCGGCCGCCCGCTCGGGGCGGCCGCAAACCGACGCAAGCAGCCGGATTGCCTGGTAAATGCCCTCGACGTCCACCGGGTTCAGCGCCAGCACCGTCGCGTCGCGGCGGACGAGCTCGCGGGCGATCTCGTGCTGCAGGTCGGAGGAGAGCAGGACCAGATCCGGCCGCAGGGCCAGCACCCGGTCCACCTCCACGCGCACGAAGCCGCCGACCACCTCGGCACTGGCCCGGGCCTCCGGCGGCCAATCGCAGTACCGGGTCACGCCGACCAGCCGGTCGCCGAGGCCCAGAGCCCACAGGATCTCCGTGTTGCTCGGCGCGAGTGAGACGATCCGCATCACACCACCACCACCGAAAGCCAGTCGTATTCCCGGAGCGCCATCTCAGCCAGCGTGCAGCGGTCGACCCGCTCCTCGGGCAGCGTGAGCCGGGAGCCGACCACGGCCGGCGTCGCGGGGTCGGTGCCGTTTTCCATGAGGAACTGGGCCAGGTCGGCCGGCCGCATGCTGGGCCCGACCAGGACGACCAGGTGGCGCCCGCGGCGGTGGGCCTCCAACAGGAAGTCGCGCTCCTCGGCGTTGCGGCGGTCCTCGTCGTGGAAGGAGAAGACGACGGCGCGGTGCAGCTCGATGCCGGCCACGGCGGCCGCCGCCTGCACCGACGAGATCCCGGGGACCACCCGCACCTCCGCGCCCGCGTACAGCTCCAGCAGGTTGTCGAGGCCGCCGGACACGGTCGGGTCGCCGATCCGCACCACGGCCGTGGCGGCGCCCGTCGCGAAGGCGGCCCGGGCGGCACGCGCGGCCACGTCGCGATAGTCCGCGGGCCGCTGCAGCCAGATCTGCTTGCCGGCGACCAGCTCGCGGACGGGGCCGAGGTTCAGGTCCCAGGACACCACCATCTCCGAGGACCGCAGCGCCTCGCGCGCCGCGGGCGTCACCTGCGCCGGCCCGCCCGGACCGACCCCGACGATCGCCACCTTCGGTCTCATCGCGCCGCCTTTACGCACGCGGACGGACCGACGGGGACCGCCGCCGCATCCGGCACGGACGTCGCTTCGATCCAGCGCCTCATGGCGCCACCCCCAACACGCTCAGGCGCAGGGCACCTGTCGCAGGATCGGGAAAGACGGCCGCCTTCACCCCGAAGGCGGCGGCGACATGGTCGGGCGTCAGGACCTCGGCCGGCGGCCCGGCCGCCAGGACGGCGCCGTCCGCGAGCAGGACCAGGCGGTCGCAGTAGCGGGCGGCCAGCTCCAGGTCGTGCACCGAGGCCACGGCAGCGAGGCCGGCTCCGACCGCCGCCCGCACCAGGTCGAGGACGGCGAGCCGGTGGCGCAGGTCGAGGTTGGCCGTCGGCTCGTCCAACAGAAGCACGGAGGCGTCCTGCGCCATGGCGCGGGCCAGCAGCAGCAGCTGGCGCTGGCCGCCCGAAAGCACGGCAGCCGCGTCCGCCTCCCGCTCGCCGAGGCCGGCCGCTCGCAGCGCGGCACGGGCCGCCCCCACGTCGCCGGGCCCCTCCCGGCGCTGCAGCGGGCGCAGGTGCGGATAGCGGCCCATCAGCACGATGTCCAGGCAGGTGAAGTCGAGATCGAGGCGCGCGGCCTGCGGAACCTGGGCCAGCAGGCGGCCGAGGCTGCGGGCGCGCAACCGCCGGGGGTCGGCGCCGGCGACCCGAACCTGCCCGGCGTCGACGGGGAGGTGGCCCGCGACCGCCCGCAGGACGGTCGTTTTGCCGGCCCCGTTGGGGCCGATGAGCCCCACGAGCTCGCCGGGGCGGGCGTCCAGGTCGACCCCGCGCAGGATCGTGCGCCCGCTGAGGCTGACCCGCAGGCCCCGCACGGCGATCCCCTCAGCCGGCCCCGGCACCGGCACCGCGCTCATCCGCCCAGCCCCGCGCGCTGCCGCCGCAGCAGGTACAGAAAGAACGGGACCCCGAGGAAGGAGGTGATGACGCCGACGCTGATCTCGGCCGGGCGGATCACCAGCCGGGCCCCGAGGTCGGCCAGGATCAGGAACGCGGCGCCCCCGATGGCGCAGGCGGGCAGCAGGCGGCGGTGGTCCGGCCCGACGACCAAGCGCAGCATGTGCGGCACCATCAGGCCGACGAAACCGATGGTGCCCGAGACGGACACGCCGACCGCCGTCACGAGGGCGCAGAGGGCGAGCAGGATGCGCTTGGTCCACTCCACGGGCACGCCGACGCCCCGCGCCGCCTCCTCGCCCGTGGCCAGGATGTTCAGCTCGCGCGCGAAGAGGAAGCAGGCGGCGCTGCCGGCCAGCACCAGCGGCACGGCGATCCCGACCTGTTGCCAGGTCTCGCCGCCGAAGCCGCCCATCAGCCAGAGCAGCATCGTCTGCACCTGCGTCTCCCCGCCCAGGATCATGACCAGGCCGATGCCGGAGGTCAGCAGCGAGCCGACCGCGATGCCGGCAAGCAGCAGCGTCAGGACGGGGGTGCGGCCGCCCCGTGTGGCCAGCGCGTAGACGCTCAGGGCGGTCAGCAGGGCCCCGGCGAAGGCGATGCCCGGCAGCGTCCACAGGCTCACGGCCCCAAGGCCCGCGTAGATGGCGATCACGGCCCCGAGGCCGGCACCGGCGCTGACGCCCAGCACCCCCGGGTCGGCCATCGGGTTGCGGAACAGGCCCTGCAGCACACACCCGACGACGGCCAGGCCCGTGCCGACGGCCCCGGCGACGATGACCCGCGGCAGGCGCAGCTCCCAGACGATGTCCCGCACCAGGGCCGGCGCCGGCTGGCCGATCACGGCCGCAAAGCTCTGCGACAGGGGCAGCGGCGCGGAGCCCAGCGAGGTGCCGAGCCACACCGCGAGGACGAGCACCGCGGTCAAAAGCGGCAGCACCACGGCAGGGCTGGCCGCCCGCCCGCGCAGCCCCTGCGCCGCGCGCGGCAGGGGCACGGGGGACACCGCACTCGCTCCGGCCCTAGTGGCCAAAGGCGCTCGGGTGCAGGTCCGCCGCCACGACCTGGACGGCCTGCGAGAAGTACTGGCTGACCACGGTCAGGTCACGGTCCGGCAGGGCCAGCACGTGGCGGCCGGCCACGGCCGGGACGGCGGCCAGGACCGGATTGCGCAGCAGCTTGGCCGCGAAGCCCGGCTGCGTGGTGCCCGTCAACAGCCAGTCCGGCTTCAGGGCAGCCACCGTGCCCAGCGTGACCTGCTTCCACGATGTGATGCCGGCGGCGTCGGCGACGTTGACCCCGCCGGCATCGCGCACCAGCTGGTCGGGCGTCGTGCCCTTGCCGAAGACGTACCCGTCCGAGGTGTAGTAGAGCAGGCGCGCGGGGGGCAGCGACTTGACCTTGGCCGCCACGGCGGCGAGCTGGGCGTTCATCTTCGCCACCATGGCCTGGGCGCCGGCCAGGTTGCCGACGGCCCGGCCCATGGTGAGGATGTGGCTCTGGATGTCCGCCACGCTGGAGAAGGTGGTGAACTCGATCACGGGCACGCCGGAGCCCTCCAGCTGGGCGACGACTCCGGGCGTGGTGTAGCTGGCCACGAAGACGAGGTCGGGCTTCAGGGCCAGGATCTGCTCCGCGCTGGCCGTCGAGAGCTGGGCGATGTGGCCGACCCGGCCCGACACCCAGGACTCGTTCGGATCCGCCGCGTACTTGGTGACGCCGACGACCCGCGCGCGCGGCACGAGCCCGCCCAGCAGGATCTCGTCCGTGCCCAGCGTGACGGACACGATCCGCTGCGGCTTGTGCGGGATCAGCACGCTGCGGCCGGTGTCATCGATGATGGTCAGGGGAAAGGTCGAGGCGGAGGGATTGGGGCGCACGGTGGGCCGGGCTCGTCCACAACCCGCCGCCACCAGCAGGACCAAGGCCGCAGCCACGCCAAGAAACCGACGCATCACGACAGCGCCCCCTCTGAGCCGAAGGTGGTACGCGTCGCGAACGGGCAGGTCTCCTGGCTCCCGCGTCATCGCCCTGCCGCCGCCCCTTCCCGCCCGGCAAGGCCGGGCAGTGGGGCGATCGGGGCTCGTCGGGGACAGTGGCGGCACCGCGCCGGCTCACGCGCCTTCAGGGGCGCGTTCCGGACTTCCCTATTCTCCCTGCCGAGGGCAGGGCACCCGTCCGCGTTTGTGGCCCCATCCTACATCGCCGCCGAGTCCGGGTCTACTAGAACTCCACCCCCCGCGCCGCCCTGATGCCCTGCTGGTACGGGTGCTTGACCAGGCGCATCTCCGTGACGAGGTCCGCGTACGCGACGATGTCCGGGTGGGCGCCACGGCCCGTCAGCACCACGTGGAGCGCCGGCGGACGCCGGCGCAGCAGATCGATGACGTCGGCGGCCGTGAAGACCTCTTCGACGGGCAGCTTCTTGAGCGCCAGCGCGTAGTTGATCTCATCCAGCACCACGAGGTCGTAGGGTCCGTCCAGCACGACCTCCTGCGTCTTCGCCCAGGCCTGGCGCAGGGCCGCCATGTGCTCCTCGGGGGTCTTCGTCCAGGTGAAGCCGACGCCCAGCGGCAGGTAGTCGAAGCGGGGCAGCATACCGGCCGCCTT
>JAJYVM010000183.1 GCA_021792015.1 Bacillota bacterium
CTGCGCCTGACTGTGGCACCCGCATCGTCTCTCAGGGCCGCGGAGCCGGCCGCGGCACCCGCTGGCGCCGCCTGCGCCGCCTTCCAGCAACCTTTCCGCGCACTGCGGCGCGCCGGGGTATGCTGCCACCAAATTCACGTCCGTCGCCGCTTTTCGCGGCGCCCATCCGCGCCGCGGGCGCGGCAGGGACGCGACGGAGGTGGAAGCCCTGTCCGACCGTGGAGCCCCTGGCACCCCGCCGCCCGGCCAGCCTAACGCTGGACAACCTGGCGCCGGACAGCCTGAGCAGGCTGGCGGCGCTGGACGGCCGCAGCCCGGAAACGCGGCCGGCTTTGGCGTGGGCAGCGCCGGCGCCGCCGGCTCAGCCGCCACACGGCCGCAGTCCGGACGCCCCGGCTGCCGCCCACGGCGCCGGCTGCGGGTCGGCCGCGTCGTTGCGGCGTTGGGCGGCCTCCTTATGCTGGTTGCCGGCGGGCTCGTGGCGTCCGTCTATCTGGTCGGGCCGTCGCTGCAGAGCCCGGCCGGCCAGCTCAGCATCTCATCGACCATCTACGACGCAAACGGCAACATCGTCGCGGCGGTGCCCAACGGCATCGACCGCCAGCCGGTGACCCTTGCGCAGATCCCGCCGATGGTGCAGTCGGCGTTCGTCGCCATCGAGGACCGCCGGTTCTACACCAACTTCAACGACGGACTCGACCTGAAGGGCATGGCCCGCGCGGCGCTCGCCGACCTGCGCGGTCGACCCACCCAGGGCGCCAGCACCATCACGGACCAGCTGGCCAAGAACCTGTACCTGCAGGACAACGGCAGCATCATCTACAAGCTCAAGGAGCTCTGGCTCGGGATGCAGCTCGCGGCGCACAACAGCCGCAGCACCATCCTCGACGACTACCTGAACACCATCTACCTCGGCAACGGCGCGTACGGCGTGCAGGCCGCCTCGCTGGCGTACTTCGGCGTGCCCGTCAACCAGGTGAACCTCCAGCAGGCGGCGCTGCTGGCCGGCCTCCCGCAGGCCCCGTCCGCCTACGACCCGCGCGTGAACCCCTCGTTGGCGCGGACGCGCCGCAACGAGGTGCTGCAGACCATGGCCGCGCAGGGCCTGATCAGCGCCGCGCGCGCAGCGGCGGCCGAGGCGGCGCCCCTTGGACTGTCGGCGCGGCCGGCCCTGGTCGCGGCCAACACCAACTACCCGGACGCCTGGTTCGTCGATGCCGCGATCACCCAGTTGGAGCAGGTCAACCACATCACCGCGCAGCAGCTGACCAACGGCGGCCTGCGCATCTACACGACCCTGCAGCCCAAGGTACAGGCCGCAGCCGACAAGGCCGTCGCGACCATGGCGGGCAACCCGAACGCGCCGAGCAATCTGCAGGCGGCCGAGGTCGTCATGGACCCGTCGAACGGAAACGTGCTCGCCATCGTCGGCGGCCGCAAGCACACGGCACCCTTCGCGTACGACCGGGCCCTGCAGGCCGAGCGCCAGCCGGGCTCGTCGATCAAGCCCCTCGTCGACTACATCCCGGCGCTGGAGCACGGGCTCACGGCCGGCACGGTGGTCGACGACGCGCTGCACACGTTCAACATCCCTGGCAGCGGTCCGTACACGCCGACCGACGACGGCCCCCCGTACTATGGCCTGACGACGCTGGACGAGGCCCTGCGCCGCTCCGTCAACACCATCGCCGTGCAGGTGCTGAACCGCATCGGCATCAACACGGGCGTCAACAACGCCCAGAAGATGGGCCTGCCCCTGACCAACAAGGACCGGAACCTGTCCGTGGCCCTGGGCGGCACCACCGACTGCTGCACGCCCCTCGACATGGCCGACGCGTACTCCGCGATCGCCAACGGCGGCTACCGCGTCACGCCGCGGATCATCACCAGGGTGGTGGCCCCGGACGGCGCCGTGCTCGTCGACAACACCGTGCAAAAGGTCCGTGCCGTCCCCGCCAACGTCGCCTACGTGATGACAAAGATGCTGGAGACCGTCGACCAGCCGCAGCCCAACAAGGGCTGGAACGTGCTGTCCGGGCCCATGGACTCCAATTGGGGCACCGGCTATGACGCGACGGTCCAGGACAACATCCCGGGCTGGCCGACGGCCGGCAAGACCGGGACGACCAACGGCAACAAGGACGCCTGGTACGTCGGCTACACGCCCAAGCTGGCGGCGGCCGTGTGGGTCGGCTTCGACACGCCACGCTCGCTCGCCAACATGTATGGCGGCACGTTCGCCGGCCCCATCTTCCGCCAGACCCTGACCGCGGCCCTGGCCGGCCAGACCCCGACTCACTTCCCGCGGCCGGCCGGCGTCGTCCAGGCCCCGATCGACATCAAGGCCGCACCGTGGACGGTGGCGCTGCCGAGCGCCCTGACCCCGGCGGCCGACATCCGCACCGAATGGTTCGTGGCCGGCACCCAGCCCAGTAGGCCCAGCACCCTGTGGGTCCGGCGGCTGGTGGACCCGCAAGACCCGAGCCTCGGCTGGACCCCTGCGTGCGGCGACCTCCCGATCAGCAAGGTCTTCCTGAACCGGTCGCCCATCACCCCCGCGCAGGACCGGCACCTGGCCCTTGCCGCCGGCATCGGCCCGTCCAAGGGCGGCTGGCAGAGCGTCGTTCCCGTGGACATGGGGCTGCGGCCCCCGCAGCAGACCTGCACCACGTATCAGGCATCCGCCAGCGGGCAGGGGTCCCGCGCGCGCGGCTGAGGCTGGTGAAGCGGGCGCCTGCGCGCCCGCTTCGTCCCGATCGTTCCGATGCGGGGCGGGCGCGCGCGATGCGCGCCCGCTTCGCTTGTTGAGGCGCCTGTCCGCCCAGTCCGCCCTACAGCTCCAGGGCGCGCCAGAGGTACCAGCTGGCGGTGGTGCGAAACGGCCGACACCGCTCCCCGTGGGCCTCGATCTCCCGCGGCGGCGGCGCGGCCAGGCCGTACGTCAGTGGCAAGCCCTTGCGCAGGCCGTAGTCCGCGGCGGGCAGCACGTCGGGCCGGCCGAGGCGAAAGATCAGCAGCATCTGCGCCGTCCAGGGGCCGATCCCGCGCACCCGCGTGAGGGCGGCGACGAGCGCCTCGTCGTCCAGCGCGGCCGCCTCCGCCCGCGTCGGCAGCTCGCCGGCGGCGGTCCTGGCCGCCAGGTCGGGCAGGGCAAGGACCTCGGCCCGCGAGAGGCCGGCCCCGCGCAGGGCGGCGTCCGGTGTGCCCGGCAGGACCTCCGGGTCCAGCCCCCCGTCGAAGCGCGCGCGCACGCGCCCGAGGAGCGCGCCGTTCCCCGGCGCGCGAGCGGCTTCGAAGATGGTGGCCGCCACCCGCGTCGTCAGCTGCTGGTACACGATGGCCGCGGCCAGGGCCGCGAACAGGCCGGCCGCCGCCCCGACCCCCGGCCGGCAGGGGCCGACCGCGTCGATCAGGCGCGCCAGCGCCGCGTCTGCCGCCCGCGGATGGGCGAGGGCCGCGGCGCCGATCGTCACGCCCCGAGCCCTGCGAACAGGGCCGCGCTGGTCCGCGTGCCCGCCTCCAGGTAGTCCAAACGCAGGTTCTCGTTCGGCGCGTGGTTGCGCTCGTCGGGGTTGCCGTACGGCACCAGCAGCGAGGGGATGCCGAGCCCCTGCGCGAAGGCCGCGTCGGGGCTGCTGCCGCCGAGGGCCGGGTACAGCAGGGGCGCCTGCCCGAAGCCCTGCCGCACCGCCTCGGCCACCACGGCCCCGCAGGGCGCGTCCATGGGCGTGCGCGACGGCTGGTAGCTGCCGAGAAACTCCAGCGTGGCATCCGGCGCCCGCGCCGCCAGCCAGTCGCGCAGCAGGGCGAAGATGCGCCGCGGGTCCTGCCGCACCACCAGGCGCACGTCGATCTGGGCCGCGACCTCCGCGGGGATGACCGTCTTGAAGCCGGGGCCGGTGTACCCGCCGCTGATCCCCGTGACGTTGAAGGTGGGCAGGAACATCAGCCGCTCCATGGCCGGCCGGTCGGCGGGACCGTCCACGGGGGCGCACGCGCCGATGCTCGCCAGCTCGCCCGCCGCGTCGTAGGGGATGGCCGCCAGCGCCTCGCGCTCGGCCGGCGTGGGCGGCATCACGTCGTCGTAAAAGCCCGGCACCTTGACCAGGCCGTCGGCGCCCTTCATGTCCGCCAGGATCTGCGCCATCCGCATGGCGGCGTTCGGGGCGAGGTTGCCCCAGTTGCCGGAGTGGAGGTCGCTGCCCGCCGTGCGCACGGTGAGGCGCAGCTTGCAGACGCCCCGCACCCCGAAGGTGACAACCGGCCGGCCGGAGCCGTGCACGGGCCCGTCCGCCGTGTACATGAAGTCGGCGGCCAGCCGCTCCCGGTTCTCCTCCACCAGCCGCGCCGCGTGCGGGCTGCCCATCTCCTCCTGGCCGTCCAGGATGAGGCGCACGCGCGCCGGCACACCGCCCGCGACCCTGCGCAGGGCGCGCACGGCGAAGATGTGGGCGAAGAACTGGCCCTTGTTGTCGGCCGAGCCCCGGGCGAAGAGGCGGCCGTCGCGCACGGCCGGCTCGAAGGGCGGGCTCTCCCATGCCGCCAGGGGCTCGACCGGCTGGACGTCGTGGTGGCCGTAGACGAGGACGCTGCGCGGCCCCTCGCCGATCTCGGCCAGCACGCAGGGGTTATCGCCGGCCCTGACCACATCGGCCCGCCACCCGTCGCGCTGCAGCAGGTCGGCGTGAAAGGCGGCCGACTCGTCGAGGCGCTCCCCGCGGGCGCTGATCCCCGCGACGCGGATCGAGGCGAGGAGGTCCGGCAGCCCGGCGCGGGCCTCCGCGGTCGCGGTCTCCAGGAGCTTCGTCATGTCCATCTCGGGGTCGCCTCCAATGCCATTCAGGTCGATGACGGCCGCGTCAATATCGAAGCGCAATCGGCGGGAAGATCAACATTCGCCAACTATTTACATTTTGGCGATCGTTCTGGACTCGCATCATCATGGTGTATTGGGCCGTGATCGCCGACCTCGTTTCGTCCAGGTCGCTTCGCGACCGGCGCCACGTTCAGAGACGCTCGAGTCGCTCTCCTTGCGGAAGTAAATGAGCGTCACCAGTCGGCCCTGGCCGCCGCCATCGGCTTTGTCGTTGCCGCCAAGAGCTTGGTGCGCCTCGATCTCGCCCGCGAGCGCGGGGAATACTTCCCGGTTGGGACCTTGAGCAGCATCGGTCTCGCCGTCGCCGCCGGTCTCGTCTGTCTTCACATCCTCTCGCGGTGACCTGGGAGCGATGCACGGCACGAGCCGCGGCGTCCACGTTGTGCGGTCGAGAAGCTGGGGCGGGGCCGCCATGTCTTGCCGCCGGCAGGGCGGCAATCCGGCCCGCACCTTGACGCTCGACGCCGAGGTCGTGCCGCGTCAAGGGATGGATGGCGGCCGGTGTCCAAACCGCCCCTTCGACCCGGCTCCCCATGGCGTGTGCCGCACATCCGGCGCGTCACAGGAGGATCAGCCCCGACGGCCACCGGCATGGCCGGCATCACCACGAGCGCCCACGGCTCGCCGGCGGCCTGGCAGGCGAGAAACCTGGAGCGCCGCCCCGGCCACCCGCCGCCAGCGCACGCCTCCCGCAGCAGACCGCTTAGCCCCCCGGGGCAGGCCCATGGCGCGCCCGCCCTCCCACCTCGGCCGCCAGCGCCACCAGCCGCTCCAGCCCGGCCGCCAGCCTCTCCCGCTCGTAGCCGAAGCCCAGGCGGAAGCAGCAGCCCTCCAGGCCGAAGCAGTCCCCGGGTACGACCAGGGTGCCGCGCTCTTCCGCCAGGCGGGTCGCGAAGTCCCGCGCGCTCAGGTCGCAGGCGCAGCGCACGCAGCCGACCACGCCCTCCTCCGGCGCCACCCAGTCGAGCCGGCCGTCCGTTGCCGCAAGCGCCGCCTCGACCATGGCGCGGTTTGCCGCCGCGTGGCGCCGCTGGCGGTCCAGGATAACGTCCCGGGCCCCGAGCGCGGCCACGGCCAGCGCCTCCGAGGGCGCCGGCGGGCAGATGCTGGTGTAGTCGCGGATCTCCTGGGCCCGGGCCCGCAGGGCCGGCGGCGCCAGCAGCCAGCCCACGCGCAGCCCCGGTAGCCCGTACGCCTTCGAGAGGCTGCCGACGACGGCCACGGCCGGCCCGCCCGCCGCCCAGGCCGAGGGCTGCGGCACGTGCCCGGGCGCGGGCAGGCCGCGGTAGACCTCGTCGCTGTGCAGGATGGCCCCGTGCTCGGCGCACAGGGCGGCCAGCGCGCGCAGGTCGGCCGTCGCGCCGGTCGGGTTGTTGGGGAAGTTCACGACGACGACCTTGGTCCGCCGCCGCAGCAGCGGCCGCAGCGCGTCGAGGTCGGGCCGCCAGCCGTCCTCACGCCGCAGCGGCCAGAGCGCCACATCCGCCCCCTGGGCCCGCGCCACCTCGTGCAACTGCTGGTAGGCGGGCACCGCCACCACCACGCGGTCCCCGGGACCGCAGAGCGCCGCCAGGGCGAGGAAGTTCGCCTCGATGGCGCCCACCGTCACGACCACGTCATCCGCCACCGCGCCGGGGTACAGGCCGGCGATGGCCGCCCGCAGCCTGGGCCCGCCCGCCGCATCCACGTACCCGAGGCGCAGGTCGCCGGCCAGCCCGCCGCCGGCCAGCTCCGCCAGCTCGGCCAGGCTCAGCGGACGGGCGCACGACTCGGCGATGTTGTATGGCACCGCGAACTCGTAGCGCGCGAGCCAGCGCTCCACCCCGAAGGGCGCCAGTTGCATCGGCGGTCCCCCCTGCACGCGGCGACGGGACGGGACCATGGTACCCGGCCCGCGCCGGCGTGCAAAGGCGGGTTGGCGGCCGCTTCTTTTATTGGGCTCAGGCGCCGCGGTGGACTGCCATCCGGGGAGGCGGTGCCACGTGGGCGATGCGGACCTTTCGATCCGCCCGGCGCGGCCTGAGCACCAGGCCGCCCTGCTGGCCCTCGCGCTTCGCCTCACCGAGGGCCTGCCGGCCTGGCGCGACCGCGACCGCTGGGCCGCCGCCGCCCAGAGCTGGGTGCGCGCCTGGGCCGCGCGCGATCCGGCCCACGACGGCGACCAGGCCGTGTACGTCGCCATCGACGCGGCCGGCCGCTGCGCCGGGTTCGTCGACGTGGCAGCGCGGCGCCACTTCACCGGCGATGAGGAGGCCTGCGTGGGCGAGCTGGTCGTGGCCGCCGAGGCTGAGGGCAAGGGCGTCGGGACCCTCCTCATGCGAACGGCCGAGGACTGGGCGCGCCAGCGCGGCCTGAGCCTCATCGGCCTGGACGCCTCCGCCCCAAACGCCCGGGCGCGGCGGTTGTAACGGCGGCTCGGCTACCTGGAGGAGAGTGTCCGGCTGGTCAAGCGCTTGCCAGCCGACCCCGCCACAGAGCCCCAGTAGCGGGATCCGCCCCGCCGGGGAGCAGCGCGCCCCGGCCGGCCCG
>JAJYVM010000184.1 GCA_021792015.1 Bacillota bacterium
AGCGACCGGATGAAGCGGGCGGTCAGCCGCGCGCAAGCGACTGGATGAAGCGGGCGGTCAGCCGCGCGCAAGCGACTGGATGAAGCGGGCGGTCAGCCGCGCGCAAGCGACTGGATGAAGGCCTCGACCTCCGGCCGCTTGGCGCCGACGACCGCGTGCTCCCCGTCCCAGATGATGGGCCGGCGCAGCAGCTTGGGCTCCCGGGCCAGCAGGTCCAATAGCTCGCTGTCCGACATGGCCTCGAGGTCCAGCTTCAGCTCGCGGTACCGGGTGCTGCGGGTGGAGAGCAGCGCCCTCGCCCCGCCGGGCAGGACCGCCGCGATGCGGCCCAACTCCTCCCGGGAGGGCGGATCGTTCCAGATGTGATGCTCCTGCAGCCTCTCCTGCGAAAGCCACGCCTTCGCGTTGCGGCAGGACGTTCAGGTCGGGTACTGGTAGAAGCGAATCGGCACGGCGCACCGGCCCCCTCAGATCCCCATCTTCGCGCCGGCCGCGGAAGGAGCCTGCAAGCGGTGCCTGATGTCATCGTGGTCGGCGGCGGACCGGGCGGATACGCCTCCGCCATCCACTGCGCCCAGCTCGGCGCCAAGGTGACCCTGGTCGAGGCGGACCGGGTGGGCGGCACCTGCCTGAACCGCGGCTGCATCCCCACGAAGGCCATGTTCGAGGCGGCGCGCGTATTGCGCGACGCCACCAGAGCCGCGGACTTCGGCGTGCGCCTGGACGGCGTGGCCTTCGACTACGCCCAGATGGCGGCGCGGCGCGACAGGGTCGTCGCCGGCCTCGTCAACGGGCTCGGGCAGCTGCTCAAGGGCAACGGGGTCACGGTGGTGCGCGGGCGCGGGCGGCTGGCCGGCGCCAACGCCGTCGAGGTCGCCGGAGCCGAGCCGGGACGCCTGCAGGCCGACGCCGTCATCCTGGCGCCGGGGTCCGTCTCCGCGCGTGTGCCGATCCCCGGCGCCGACCTGCCGGGGGTCGTGGACAGCGACGGCCTGCTGACGATGGCGAGCCAGCCCAAGAGCCTTTGCATCATCGGCGGCGGCGTGATCGGCTGCGAGTTCGCCAGCATCTTCGCCGCCTACGGCACCGAGGTGACGATCGTCGAGATGATGCCGCAGCTCCTGCCGCCCGCGGACGAGGAGATCGCGCGGCGGCTTGCGGGCTCCTTCCGCCGGGCCAAGATCGGCGTGCTGACGGGGGCGAAGGTGACCGGCATCCGCGAGGCCCTGGGGCTGCGGGCCGTGGACGTCGAGGTGGACGGCGGCCGCCAGGAGATCGCCGCCGAGGTGGTCCTGGTGGCGGTCGGCCGGCGGCCGAACACGGCCGACCTCGGCCTGGAGGCGCTGGGCATTCAGCTCGGGCGCGGCGGCGTCATCCCGGTGGACGGGCAGCTGAGGACGCCGGTGCCGAGCGTGCTGGCCGTCGGCGATGCGATCGGGGCGCCCATGCTCGCGCACGCCGGCTTTGCGCAGGCGCTGGTGGCGGCCGACGTGCTGGCCGGCCACGCGGCGGAGTGGGGCAGCCAGCTGGTGCCGTCGCCCGTGTTCTGCCACCCGGAGGTCGCCTGGGTCGGACTGACGGAGGCCGAGGCGCGCGCGGCGCTGGGGGGCGATCCGCAGGTGGGGCGGTTCCCGTTCTCGGCGCTCGGGCGGGCGCAGATCGCCGGCGAGACGGAGGGCTTCGTGAAGCTGATCGCGGAGCCAGGCGGCGGCCGGGTCCTCGGGGTGCACATCATCGGCCCCCACGCCACGGAGCTGGTGTCCGAGGCATCCGTGCTCGTGCAGTGCGGCCTGGTGGTTGAGGACGTCGAGGGCAGCATCCACCCGCACCCGACCCTGTCCGAAGCGGTGGCGGAGGCCGCGGCGATGGTGCTGGGCCGGCCCCTGGACGCCCTGATGCGGCGGTAGGGCGGCGCGGCGGTAGGGCGGCGGCAGGGCGGCGTGCCGGCGGGCAGCCTTGGGCCGCCGGGCGGCGGGCTGCCGGGTCTCGGATAAAGTGCCTGGATAAGACAGGCGATTTCCACACAGGATCATCACAGGCACGGCACAGGCTGTGCCTGGATGGTCCCTCCGCGCAAGGCGGGCGGACCTCCCGATCTCCGGACGCGCGTTCGGCGCGCTCCAAGGGGGCGGCCCGTCTTGCGCATCGGCAGGCGGCAGTTCCTGGTCACGGCGCTCGGGGCCGCCGGCGAGCTGGCGGCGCTGGCCGGGGCCGGCTACATCGGCTACCGGCTCCCACGCTCGGTCGCGGCAGCCGCCGCCACGGCCGCGCGGGGTCAGGTGCTGCGCTTCGTGTCCCGGCCTGACCTCAGCCCACCGGCGGTCACGGTCACGCGCTCACCGGCGTTTCTCAGCGGACCTGGGGCCGCGGCCGCGCCCAGGTACATCCTTCTCTCTCCCAAGGGATACAACACGACGGGACCGGGACAGCCGGGGCTGATGATCGTGGACACCACGGGGAATCTCGTCTGGTTTCGCCCGCTGCCCAGCCCGGCGAGCGCGCCCTTCGACCTGCAGGTGCAGCGCTATCACGGCCAGCCCGTGCTCACGTGGTGGGCGGGCACGGTGGTCAGCGTGTATGGCGAGGGGATGGGCTACCTCGCCGACGCCGCCTACCGCACGATCGCCACGATCCGGGCCGGCAACGGCCTGCAGGTCGACCTGCACGAGCTGAACCTGACCCCGCAGGGCACGGCGCTCATCACGG
This sequence comes from Bacillota bacterium, assembly GCA_021792015.1. Lineage (GTDB taxonomy): Bacteria > Bacillota > Sulfobacillia > RBS10-35 > JAJYVM01 > JAJYVM01. Next base: position 2,707 of record JAJYVM010000184.1, read on the forward strand.
CCTACCGGACGGCGGACGCCGACCTGTCGGCCCTGGGCGGTCCGGCCCGCGGCCAGGTGCTGGCCTGCCAGGCCCAGGAGATCGACATCGCCAGCGGCAGAATGCTCTTTGCCTGGGACAGCCTCGACCACGTGCCGCTCACCGAGAGCCAGCAGCCCCTGCCGAGCGGGCCGAATGACGGACCTTACGACTACTTCCACATGAACTCGGTCGCGCTGGCCCCGGACGGCGACCTGCTGATCTCCTCGCGCAACACGTGGACCATCTACAAGGTCTCGCGCAAGGGCGGGCAGATCGTGTGGCGGCTCGGCGGCAAGGCCTCGGACTTCCGTCGCGGGCCAGGCGCCGCCTTCTACTGGCAGCATCATGTCCGCGCCCTGGGCGGCGGCCGGATCAGCATCTTCGACGACGGCGCCTCGCCGCCCGAGGAACCCCAGTCGCGCGGGATCGTGCTCAGCGTGGACGAGACCAGCAAGCAGGCGCGGCTGCTGGCCCAGTACACCAACCCGGCGCGGCTGCTGGCCGACAACCAGGGCAGCGTGCAGGTCATGAGCGACGGGCGCGTGTTCGTCGGCTGGGGCGACCAGCCCTACTTCTCGGAGTTCGCCGCGGACGGCACCATGCTGCTCGACGGACGGCTCCCCGCGGATGACCAGTCCTATCGCGCGTTCACCGCCGACTGGGCCGCGCGGCCGGTCGACCAGCCGGCGGTCGCCGTGCAGTCCAGCACCGCCGGCGGCGTCACGCTCTACGCGAGCTGGAACGGCGCCACGGAGCTGGCCGGCTGGCAGGCCCTTGCCGGTCCCAGCGCCGAGACGCTGGCCATCGCCGCCCGCGCGCGCCGGACCGGGTTTGAGACCGCCATCGCGGTGAACAGCAGCGGGCCGTACTTCGCGGCCGTTGCGCTGGATGCGGCGGGGCGGCAGATCGGCCGGTCCACGTCAATCCGCCTCTCCGCGTAGGGCGGCCGCCGTCGCGGCCGCCCTTTCCCCGCCGCCCGCAGCGGGTGCGCCGCATACAGGATCTCCCCGGCCCGCTGAAAGCCGCAGGCGGCGTGGATGCGCTCCTGCGCCGGCCCCGCCCGGGGTGAGGAAGGCCGTGGTCACCGCGGCCGCGAGGGCCTCGGCGACCAGGCGGCCAGTCTGGGCGTGGGCGATCCCCTGTCTGCCGCCCCCACCCCGATGGCGGCCAGCCCCCCGGCGCCGTCATGGGGAACGGCGCGGATCCCGCCGCCGGCGGCGGTGCCGGTGGCGGCATCCCGGGCCAGGACGGCGATCCCGCGGGCCTGGAGGAAGGCCTGGCGGCGGGCCAGGCTTCCCTCGCCGCCGGCCGTGTCGATCCCTCCGCGGCTCCACCGCTGGAATGCTTCCGCCAGCTGAAGAGGGCCCGCGTCTTTGCACCGGCGGTGCGATAAAGTGCCCTTATACGGAAAGGGGATCGAGACTTGTCGGCAGATGGCCTCCCGACCCGCGCCCAGGCGTGGGAGCTGCTCAACGAGTACACGCAGAAGCCCGGACTGATCAAGCACGGCCTGGCCGTCGAGGCCGGGATGCGGGCCTACGCGCCCCGGTATGGCGGCGACCCCGAGCGCTGGGGCATCGTCGGCCTGCTTCACGATTTCGACTACGAGCGCTACCCGACCATCCCGGACCACCCGATGGAGGGCAGCAAGATCCTGCGGGCGCGCGGCTACCCCGAGGACGTGATCCGCGCGATCCAGACGCACGCCCCGGCGGGCGTCGGCCCGGAGCGGCAGACCGACATGGAGCGCGCCCTCTTCGCCTGCGATGAGCTGTCCGGCCTGATCACGGCCGTGGCGCTGGTCATGCCCTCGCACAGCCTCGCGGACGTCGCCGTGGCCAACGTCCGTAAGAAGATGAAGGACAAGACCTTCGCGCGCGGCGTCAATCGCGAGGATGTGACGAGCGGCGCCGCCGAGCTCGGCCTCGACCTCGACGCGCACATCGCCTTCATGATCGAGGCCATGCGCGGGGTGGCGGGCGAGCTGGGGCTGGCCGGCTGACGACCGCCCGCTGAGGCCGGCGCCCGGGCAGCCAACGGCATCGTCGCCGGGCGGCCGCGGACCCGGGGGCTCGCAGGCGGCGGAGCGGCAGCAAAGCGCGGGCGGCGTCGCATCCTCCGGGCCAAAGCCGCTCCGCTGCGGCGCTCCGAATGCTTCGGCCGGCCAACGCGTGCGCCAGTCCTGCTCGCCGCGAATACCGTGCGAGCGGGGGGCTGGCACGGGTGGACATCCGCGTTGAGGACGTGCAGGTTGGTGCCGCGGAGGTCGTCGACAACCGGGCCCGTCCGCCGTTTCGGATCCAGGGGCCGGGGGCCCGGGTCTGGCTGGAGGTCGACGGGCGGCCGGTCGTCGTCGACGTGGCGCCCCTGGAGATCCTCGAATTCCGCGCGCGCATCGGCGACGCCGCCCTGCTGCACCGCTCCGCGCGCGAGACGGCTGTCGCGCTCGCCATCCGTCTCGTCCAGACGATGCCGTCACCCGACGGCTACCGCCTGATCGCGCCCCAGGTGGCCGAGGTGCACGCCGACGAGGCCGCCGCCTGGCGGCAGATCTTCGCCATCGTGGACGCCTCCGGCGTCGTGCCGGAAACCGCGACCAGCCGTGCGTAGGCTGCGCCACTGGCTCTTCGGTGTGGATGCGCCGGACCGCTCGGCCGTGCCGCGCATCGTGTACCTGCTGGCCTTCGCGTACTGGGGCGATGTGGCGGCCAACAGCCAGGGGCAGCCGATCTTCCTCGGCGTCCCCACCGCCCTGCTGGCGGTCTTCTACCTGCTGCCGCACATTCACTCGATCGGCAGCCACGGGATCACGTTCGTGTCCATCCAGCGCGACGACGGCCGCAACCTGCCGCACCGCCGGTGAGCGGCGACCAAGCGGTGGCGCCGCGACCGGGCCCCGGTGGCTCCGCCGCCGCAGGACCGCGCGGTTCCGGGCGGCCCGCCCTCAGCCCTGGCCCGCGGCCGGCCGGCGCGGCCCCCTTGGCGGTGTCGCGCGCCGCGTCCCAGCCGGCGGGCGCCCGTGCCAGAAGGCCGCCTGCGCCGCCTGCAGGTCCACCGGCACCCGCACGCTGACCTTCCACTGCCGCCACAGCGCAGGCCGCCGCCGCAGCTCCGCCATCAGGCGGAAGTTGAGCCCGGCGTAGCCGCGGTCGCGCATCGTCGGCGTGTAGCCGAGCACCCGGGCCAGGGCCTGCAGATGCTCCCCCTCCGCCAGCGCGTGCGCCTCGGGCGACACCTGGCCGCGCTCGACCCGCAGGCCGTCCTCGACCAGGGCGGCCGCCGCCCGGTCGAAGAGGTTGCCCTGGCAGATCAGCACGCAGTCGGCCGGCCCGGCCCCAAGGCGCGCGAGGCCTGCGGACGCGATTCCCACCGCTCGCCCCTCCCGCTCCAGCGCCGCCAGGGCGGGAATCTCACCCACGTGACTGCGCCCGTCCTCCGCCCGCACGATCACGACCTCGGGTCCCAGTACGCACCCGCCGCCGGCATCCTCGATCTCGAAGCGCAATGAAGTGCACACCGCCCAGTCCGTGGAATCGCTGTTTGCTCGCATAGGCGCGGCGTACGCCGCGCCCAACATGGCTGCCCCTTCGCCTCCGCGCGCACCGGCCCAGCTTGTCTCCGGCCCCTGGGCCGCTGCGATCCGGACCCGTCCTGGCGCGGCTCCCTGGCCCAGACCCTTCAGGCGTACCGCTCCAGAATCCGCTCCCAGCCGCGCGCCGCCGCCAGGTCCTGCTGAGCGATCGGCGTCGAGGACTCCCCCAACAGGCGGCGGTCGAGGCTTGCGGTCCCGTGCTCCTCGTAGAGCACCCCGCACACGAGGTCATTGTACCTGGCGACGGTCGCCATCGCGCGCTCGCGGTCGTCGGGCGCGTAGTCGTCGCCGAGGTAGGTCAGGTGGTCGCGGTAGAACTCGTACGTGTTGACCTTGTTGTATGTGACGCACGGCGAGAAGACGTTCACGAGCGCGAAGCCGGGGTGGCGGAGGCCGCGCTCGATCACGTCCGCCATGTGGTTGACGTTGCCGGAGAAGGCCTGGGCGACGAACGTGCCGCCGGAGGCCAGGGCCAGCAGCAGGGGGTGGACGGGGCGGTCGTGCACGCCGCCCGGGGTGCTGGCGGGCGCCGGGTCGGTGGTGGGGGAGGCCTGACCCTTCGTCAGCCCATAGACATGGTTGTCCATGACGATATAGGTGAGGTCGGGGTCGCGCCGCACGGTGTGCAGCAGGTGGCCGAGGCCGATCCCATAACCGTCGCCGTCGCCGCCCGCCGCCACGACCGTCAGGCTGCGGTTGGCCAGCTTGACTCCGGTCGCGACGGGCAGCGCGCGGCCGTGCAGGCCGTGGAAGCCGTAGCAGCCGATGTAACCGGCGATCTTGCCCGAGCAGCCGATGCCGCCGACCAGCACCGTGCTGGCCGGGTCGGCGCCCACCGCGGTCAGCGCGCGCTGCAGCGACGCCAGGACGGCGAAGTCGCCGCAGCCGGGACACCAGGTGGGCCGCTGCGCCCGCCATTCAGCCAGCGTGGCGATGGGTCTGCACCCCCCTCTTCCGGCCTTGCACGGTTCGTGAGCGTCGCAGGCCTGGGCGTCGTTTCGGGCGTTGCGGGTGTCGCAGTCGCCGCAGGCGTCGCGGCCCCTGCGCTTGACGGGGCCT
>JAJYVM010000185.1 GCA_021792015.1 Bacillota bacterium
CAGGCACGCCGGCCCCGTGCACGTCGGCCCCGTGCACGCCGGCCCCGTGCACGCCGGCCCCGGACATACCGCCCCCGGGCACACCGCCCCCGGGCACACCACCCCCGGGCACACCGCCCCCGGACGCGCCGGCAGCGGAAACGCCGCCCGCGGGCACGCCGCCCCCCGACGCACCATCCGCCGAGACGCCGCCCCCCGACGCACCATCCGCCGAGACGCCAGCCGCGGAGACGCCGCCGGGGGACGCCTCGTCCACGGCCACGCCATGCGCACCGCCGCGCCCGCCGCCCGCGGCTCCCGCGCCCCCACCCCCGCCCCCGCGCCCCGTCAGCGCCGCGGCCAGCACCGTCTGCCGCAGCCCACCGCCGCGCGCCGCCAGGGTCTCGGCCAGCAGCGACCACGTCGGGTCGGCCGCCGGCCGCTGCAGGAACTCGAGCGTGGCGAGCAGCGGGGTCGGGACGCGCCCGAGGGCGTCGCGCAGCGCCGCGAACAGGAGCCCCGTGGCCCGCGCGTCGTGCAGGGCGTCGTGCGCCTGCGACAGCTCCAGGCCATACCGCGCCGCCAGGTCGCCGAGCCGGAAGCTGGGCTGCAGCGGCGCCAGCAGCCGCGCCAGGGCGTAGGTGTCGTAGGCGGTGCCAGCCCAGGCCGGCAGCCCGCACCGCTTCAGCGCCGCCTGCAGAAACGCCACGTCGAACGCCGCGTTATGGGCGACAAGCGGCAGATCCCCGGCAAAGGCGCGGAAGCCCTCGACCGCCTCCGCCAGGGGCGGCGCCACGGCCAGGGCGGCCGGGTCGAGCCCCGTCAGCCGCGCCACGCCCACGGCCAGCGGCGCCGTGTAGCGCACGAGGGTGCAGAACTCGTCCTCCACCTGCCCGCCCGCCACCCGCACGGCCGCCAGCTGCAGCAGGCTGTCGGCCGCCGCGTCCAGCCCGCTGGTCTCGCAGTCGAAGGCGACGAACGCCCCGGGCGACCCGCCCGCCCCCGCCGACCCGCTCACGGCGCCTCTCCGGACGGCGCCGCCAGGTGGGAGGTGTCGTTCATGACCAGGATGCGGGGCCGCGTGCGCCCCCCGTACCGCAGCAGCGTCAGGCTGCAGTTGTCGATGACGATGTGGCGCCGCAGCCCGCGGTCGGCGCCGATCAGGTCGAGCAGCAGCAGCTTCAGCACCGCCCCGTGGGCCACGAGCAGCACGCGGTCCAGCCCGTCGTCCCAGAGCCGGTCGAACGTGGCCCGGCAGCGGTCGGCCACCTGGGCGATGCTCTCCCCGCCCGGCGCCGTGGCGTCGTCGCCGCCGAACTGGTAGTCGTGCCAGGCCGCCGGGTGCGCCTGCGCCGCCTCGCGGAAGGTGAGACCCTCCCAGAGGCCGTAGTCCATCTCACGGAAGCCGGGGTCGGTGAGGAGCGCCGGTCCGCCGCATGCGCTCAGCACGGCGGCGGCGGTGTCGCGGGCGCGGCTGAGGTCCGAGGACCAGGCGGCGTCGAAGGCGATGTCGTGCAGGCGCGCCGCAAGTCGTCGCGCCTGGATCTCGCCTTCCCGGGTGAGCGGAACGTCACGCTGCCCTTGGTAGCGGCCCTCGTGGTTATAGGCCGTGAGGCCGTGGCGCGCCAGGAACAGAAGACCCAATCCCATCCCGCCCAGCAACGGAGGTTTGTCGCTTGCCGCTCCTTCTCTGCTCGATGCCCTTTTCCCCGGAGCCGTTGGAAGCCCTGCACGGGGCCACCGTCGTCCTGGCCCCGGATGGCACGGCCTGGCGCGCGCGCCTGCCGGAGGCCGAGATCGCCGTCGGCCGCCTGTTCGCCGCCGACCTGCCGGCGGCCGGGCGCCTGCGCTGGCGGCAGGTCCCCTTCACCGGCGTCGAGAACCTGCCGCTTCGCGAACTGGCCGCCCGCGGCATTCCCGTGACCAACATCCACGAGCAGGCCGACAGCATGGCCGACCACGCCATCATGCTGCTGCTGGCCCTGTCCCGGGGCCTCGCGGACTGCGTGCGCAGCCAGCAGGACGCGCAGTGGGGGCGGCCGCGCGTCGGCGAGCAACTGCGTCCCGCAGACCTGCCGCCATCCGTGGCTCCGGGGCGCACGCTGCTGGCCGCCGGCTTCGGCGCCGTGGGCCGCGGCATCGCCGCCCGGGCCCGCGCCTCCGGCATGCGGGTGGTCGCCCTCAAGCGCCACCCGGCGCCGGACCCGGCCTGCGGCGCGGTGATCGGCCCGGACGAGCTGCTGGCCGCCCTGCCACGGGTCGACGCCGTCGCCAACTCGCTGCCGCTGACCGACGCCACGCGCGGCATATTCGGCGCCGCCGCCTTCGCCGCCCTGCCGCCCGGGGCGCTCTACGTGAATGTCGGGCGCGGGCAGACCGAGGACGAGTCCTCACCGCTTGCTCCATCCGGGCGCGGCTCGGCCCAGCTTGGCTCCAGCCGCTTGGCGGCTGCCGCTCGCGTCATCCGGACACTGGCGACGGCCCTGCGCTCGGGCCACCTCGGCGGGGCGGGCCTGGACGTCTTCGCCACCGAACCCCTGCCGTCCGCGCATCCGCTCTGGCGCGTCGCTCGGCTCGGCCCATCCAGCCGCCTCGCGACCCAGCTTCGCTCCGGCCGCTTCACGGCCGCTCGCTCGCGTCATCCGGACCCGCGCGCGATCATCACCCCCCATCTCGGCGGGCATCAGCGCGATCGGCTGAGCCGGGTGCGCGCCCTGGTCGCGGACAACCTGAGCCGGTACCTGCGCGGGCAGCCGCTGCGCAACCTGGTCGACCCGGAGGCGGGGTACTGATGCGGGCCATGCGGCTGCACGCCGCCGGCCGCCCGCTGGCGCTGGACGAGGTGCCCCCGCCCGAGCCCGGCCCGGGCGAGGTCCGCATCCGGGTGGGCGCCTGCGGCGTGTGCCGGACCGACCTGCATCTTGTGGAGGGCGACCTGCCGCTGCGCAGGTCGCCCCTCATCCCGGGCCACCAGATCGTGGGCGTGGTCGATGCGCTGGGGCCCGGCGTCAAGGCGCCGGAGGCCGGCGTCCGGGTCGGAGTGGCCTGGCTGCGGCACGCCTGCGGGGCGTGCGACCTCTGCCGCCGCGGTCTGGAGAACCTCTGCCCCGATGCCACCTTCAACGGCTGGAGCGAGGACGGCGGCTACGCGGAGTTCGCCGTGGCGCCGGCCGACTTCATCTACCCGCTGCCGCCCGGCCTGACCGACATCCAGGCCGCGCCCCTGCTCTGCGCCGGCATCATCGGCTACCGGTCGCTGCGCCTGGCGGGCGTGCAGCCCGGGGACACCGTCGGCCTCTTCGGCTTCGGCGCCTCCGCCCACCTGGCGCTGCAGGTCGCCCTGCACTGGGGCTGCCGCGTGTTCGCCTTCAGCCGCGGGCAGGCGCACCGCCAGCTGGCCCTTGCTCTGGGCGCCGCCTGGGCCGGGAGCGGCGACCCGCCAGCCCCGCTGGATGCCGCCGTGACGTTCGCCCCCGCCGGGGCCGTGATCCCGCAGGCGCTGGCCTGCATGCGCCCCGGCGCGACCCTGGCCGTCAACGCGATCCACTTGGACGTGGTCCCGGCCATGGACTATGGGCTACTCTACCGGGAGCGGGCCGTGCGGAGCGTCTGCAACGCCACGCGGCGGGATGGCGAGGAGTTCCTGCGCCTGGCGGCGGAGATCCCGATCCACGCAGAGACCGAGGTGCTGCCGCTGGAAGAGGCCAACGAGGCGCTGCGCCGCGTCAGGGACGGCACGGTGCACGGTGCCGCCGTGCTGGTGCCGTAGCCTCGCGCCGGTCCCCGCCGCGCCCAGCCGAACCGGCGCACGATTTTATCCAAACCTTAGAGGAACTCGAAGTCGCAACCCGAATGTCACGTTTGTACGGTACCCGGTCATTTCGTGGCACGGGTCCGGCGGCGGAGCGGCCCAGCGGCGCACGAGGAGGCGGCGAGGATGGCGCGTGCATCCGGAGGCTCCGGGTCAGTCCGCGGCGTGGTGCTCGGGGGTCTCTTGGCGGCGATCACGGCCGTGCTGCTGTACCTGCAGATCGCGCCGGGGCCCGAGCCCTTCGCGCGGATCCTGGCGCCCATCCCCGTCATGGTCGCGACCGTCCGCCTCGGCTCGCGGTCCGGCGTCCTGGTCGCCTTTGTCGCCGCGCTCATCATGACGATGATGGCCGGTCCCTTCGCGGCCGTCATCACCATGGGGCCGCCCGCCTGCATCGGGGTGGCGCTGGGCGTCGCGCTGCGGGGCCGCCGGCGCTTCTGGGCCGTCGTCCTCGCCGCCATGGTGGCCGATGCGGTGGCCATGGCCGTCGTGCTGATGGCCACGGTCGTGCTGTTCGGCAACGCGTTCTTCCAGGGCATGGCGGCCTCGATCGGCCAGGCGGTCCAGGGCGCCTCGGCGCTGGCCGCCAGCGTTCCGGGGCTCGCCAGCTGGATGAACGCGCTTGGGGCATGGGCGCAGAAGGCCGTCCACCTGGTGCCGGTGATCGCCCTCGTCTTCGTGTTCTGGCACGCCGTCTTCTTCGCCGGCCTCGCCTTCCTCGTCGGCCTGGCGGTTCTGCGCCGGCTCGGCGAAGAGGTGCCGGCGGGGCCGCGCTGGATCGATGCCATCTTCGACTGGGTCACGCGCCGGACCCGGACCGGTCAGCCGGCGCGGCTCGGCCGGGCACCCAACTGCGCGACCCACCCTTCCCCCGGCGCGTAGCCCGCCGCAGTCGGCGCGACCCGTTGGATCGCGGCTGCAGACCCTCTCATGATGCCGATGGGCACCATGAGAGGGTCTTGCCGTAATCGAGGCGGTGGAACAACTCGTGACTAGTACCGGCTGGCACGCGCGGGCGGCGCCAGACAGCCCACCAGGGCGACGCGCTCTTCCCGAGGAAGGCATCGAGGACGCGATTATAACCGCCGAGCGGCTGCACGCGGCCCTGACGCGAACCCTTGACGGCCGCAGCGACGGCGGCACGGGCGGATCTGCCGCGCTTGGCCGCGATGGCCCGCCGCCTCGCCACCGGTCCGCGACGGGCACGTGCACCGCCGGGAGTCCGCCTGCTGGCGGCGCATCAGCGCGGCTGAGGCAGGCTGCGCACGTCGAACACCGCAACCTTGTCCGAGCGGAACTCCGTCAGCAGCAGCTGCCGCCCGTGCGGACTGAGGGCAAACTCGCGGGGGAACTTGCCGCCAGGCACCGTGCCGAGCAGGGCCGGCCGCCCGGCGAGCACCGCCGCCGTCGACACGAACGTCACCGTCGAGGCCGCCGGCGGCTGCGCGAACCGTGCCGAATCGGCCACGGCCGCCACGGCGCCGCCGTCGATCAGCGCCAGGCCGACCGGCTCCGTGCCGACCGCCACCTGCCCCAGCGGCGCCAGTGTCTGCGCGTTGTACGCCTTGAGCTCGTTCTCGGCGCGCACCGTCACCCAGGCCACGCGGCCGCCGTCGCCGAGCACCACGCGGACGGCCTGCGAGCCGACCCACCTCCGCTGCACGACCCGCTCCGTGGCGGTGCCGATCGCCAGCAGCGTCCCTTCCTCACATGTCACATACAGGCGCTTGCCGCTCGGGGAGACGGCGAGGCCCACAGGGCCCAGATTCACCGGGATGGAATCCGCCGAACCGGCGGGCCAGGTCTGCCCCGCCGCCGGCAGGTCCACCACGGCCACCGCGGCACCGTATTCGTCGCTCACAAACGCCTGGCGCCCGTCGGGCGTCACGGCCACCTCGATGGGGTAGGCACCGGCGCCCACGCGCCCGAGGACCTTCAGCGCGGGGACGCTGAGCGCCACGAGCTCGCCCTGGCGCGCGAAGACCGCGACGAGGGCGACCTTGCCGCCATCGGTGAGCGCGATGCCGCAGGGCTGGCCGCCGACGTGCACCTTGCCCACCAGCCGATAGCCCGGCCGGCTGTAGAGCGCCACCTCGCCGGTCGACGTCAGCGTCACGATGGCGTGCTTCCCGTCCGGCGTGACCGCCACCCCGAACGGATCGCCCTCCACCGTCAGCGCCGTGGCCACCGCCGGCTGGAACGAAGGGGCGTCGCTTCGCGCCGCCAGCGCGAAGAGGTAGATCAGCAGCCCGACGACCAGCACGACGAAGACCCAGTTGACCACCTGGCGCCGCCGGAAGATGCGCATCTTGACGTCCCAGTCGAGGTCCTCCCACCGCTCCCAGCGCGGCTCCACCCAGCGCAGCACGAACGGGTGGGGGTGGATGCGGGGGTCGACGGAGAACGTGAGGTGCCAGAGCAGGACCAGCCCGCCGAGCAGAGCCACGCCGCCGAGAACGAGGACCTCACTGCCCACCCTGCATTCCCAGCTCGGCCGGCTCCACCTCCAGGAACTTCCCCGTGGCCGCCGCCAGCACCGCCTCGCTCGCGGCATCCCGCAGCTCGGCCGCCAGCCGCCACAGCCGCCCGCTGCGGCCCGCCACCTGCCCCACGGCCACCACCGCCTGCCCCGCGCGCACGGGCGCCCGATAGCGTACGGTGGCCTCGGCCGTCATGGTGAAGCCGCCCTCGCCGTAGGCCGCATACCACATGGCGTCGTCCAGGAGGGCGAGGATCAGCCCGCCGTGCAGGTAGCCGGGGATGCCGCAGTAGCGGGGGTCGACGACCCACTCGGCGCGCGATTGCCCGTCGCCGGCCCAGTAGGCGAGGCGCAGGCCGGCCTCGTTCTCGCGGCCGCAGACGATGCACGCGCGTGAGCTGAATGGGCCGCGCAGGCTCATCGGAACCACAATTTGGGCGCGGCGTACGCCGCGCCTGCACGAATAAGCAGCATGCTCACGGCTCAATCAGCCGGCGCATCCGGACCGACGCCTCCGCCAGCGCGCGGGCGGGGTCGAACCGGGTGGGCGCGCCCGCCTCCACCACCGGCACGCCGTCCACCCAGACGCGGGCCACGTCGGCGGCGGTCGCGGCGTACACCAGGGCCGCCGGCACGTCAGCACAGGGCTGCAGGTGCGGCGCGCGCAAATCCACCAGGCAGAGATCGGCGCGCAGACCCGGCGCGATGCGCCCGCAGACCTCCCCCAAGCCCAGGGCGGCGGCGCCGTCGCGGGTCGCCCAGCCGAGCAGCGTGCGGGCCGGCAGGACGGCGGCGTCCCCGCCCGCGGCCTTGGCCAGCCAGCCGGCCAGGCGCATGGTCTCCCACATGCTGAGGGAGTCGGTGCTGGCGGGGCCGTCCGTGCCCAGGCCGAGCCGTGCCCCCGCCGCCTGCAGGCGCGCCGCCGGCGCGATGCCCGAGCCCAGCTTGCAGTTGCTGGCGGGGTTATGGGAGACGGAGGCGCGGCTGGCGGCCAGCAGGGCGATGTCGTCGGCGTCGATGGCGACGCAGTGGGCGGCGAGCGTGCCGGGGCGCAGCAGCCCCAGGTCGTGGAGGTAGCGCACGGGGCTTCTGCCCTG
>JAJYVM010000186.1 GCA_021792015.1 Bacillota bacterium
CGAGCACCATCGCCTCGAGCGCCACGCGGTTGGCGGTCGCGCCGGCGGCGATGCCCATGGGGGGTCCGATGGGGCCGCCGCGGAACGGCAGCACCGTGTCGATTCCGGGGAGAGAGCGCATGCGCGCAAGCTGCGCATCAGTGAGGGTGCCGTTGGGAAGGCTGACCCTGAGATCGTACGAGCTGATCGCCAGGATATCGTTGATGAATCCGAGCTGGAATCCATTCATGACCCCAAGCACCGAAATGAGGGTCAGGACGCCGACGGCTATCCCGGACGCAGCGGCTACATGGGGCCCCGCCTCTCGGAGGTGCTGGAGGGGGCACGGGTGAGCCTGGATCACGCCCGGTTCGTCGAGTCCCTGCGCGTCGTCAAGTCGGCCGAGGAGCTGGCGCTGATCCGCGAGAGTGCGCGCTGGGGCAACCTGGCCCACGCCCTGCTGCAGGGGTACACGCGCGCCGGCCGCACGGAGACCGAGATCGCCGCCCGGGCCTCCCAGGAGGCCAGTGCCACCATGGCGCAGACCCTGGGGCCCGGCTTCGAGTCGCGCACGGGTGGGGAAAACGCCGCCATCGCCCTCTTCCGCGGCCAGATCGGGCCGAACAGCGCCCTCCCGCACGCCATCAACAAGAACATCCGCCTGCGGCCCGGCGACACGCTCGTCACCGGCGCCGTCTCCTGGGTCTTCGGCTACGGCTCGGAGCTGGAGCGGACGATGTTCGTGGGCGAGCCCGGCGCCGAGCAGCGGCGATTCTTCCAGCACGCATGCGCGCTGCAGGAGGTCGCCTTCCGGACCATCCGCGCCGGGCGGCCGTGCGCCGACGTCGACCGCGAGGTGCGGCGCTATTACGAGGAGAACGGCCTCATGCCCTACTGGCGCCACCACGTGGGGCACAACCTGGGGATCGAGGGCCACGAGCGCCCGTTTCTGGACGTGGGGGACGGGACCGTGCTCCAGGCGGGCATGGTCTTCTCCATCGAGCCGGGGCTCTACGTGCCAGGGCTGGGGGGCTTCCGCCACTCGGACACCATCGCGGTGACCGACACCGGCCTGGAGATGGTCACCTACTACCCGCGGGACCTCGACAGCATGGTCTGCGCCGTGTAGCGGAGTCGCGTCAGGCCGACAACCGGGGCCGGCCGGCTGGCGTTGCCGGGCGGCCGGCCCTGGCCGTTCCGGTCCGCCATGGACCCGTCCTCGGCGTGACCTTCCTGCTGGACGCGGCGGCGCGGGCGGCCCTGGCGGTCAGCGTCCCACCGGCGGCGTTCCTGGCCCTGTCGCCCCCCGTCAGCTTGGCGGCCATCATCGCGGGTTTGGCGGGGACCGCCGCCGCCTCGCGGGGGCTGCGGCCGGTGCGCTGACCTTGCGGGACCGGGGGCTTGGCCACGGCCGCCGGCCCGCAGTGGCCGTCCGGACGGAGGCCTGGCACCCGGCCCGGCTCTGCCCGCATACCGTGCCACCACGCGCGGTGCCGCCGCCTGACCGGGGCCGCTGCCGGCGCGGAGCGAAAGGATGGTGCGGCATGCCGAGAGCCCGTACCGATGGCCCGTACGGGGCCGCGGACGCTTGGGGCGGCGTTTGCCCCTTCCCCGTTCCCGGACGGTTGAGAAAGCCCCGCGAGAACGGCATCACCATGGTGATCGACAAGGGCGTCGGCGCGGCGGCCACCGAGGACTACCTCGACCTGGTCGGCGGCACCCTCGACCTGCTGAAGCTGGCCTTCGGCACGACCGCCTTCTACAGCGAGCCGATCCTGCGGCGCAAGATCGAGATCTGCGCCCGCCACGGCGTGGCCTGCTATCCCGGGGGCACGTTCCTGAAGGTGGACCCTTCGCGTCCAGCCCGCCGCCAGACGCTCAGCAGCAGGCCCACGGCGGCGAACTCGGTGACCACGGCGCTGCCGCCGTAGCTGATGAACGGCAGGGGCACGCCGGCCGCCGGGAGCAGGCCGAGGGCCATGCCCACGTTCTCGAAGACCTGAAAGCCGATCAGGGTGATGGCCCCGGCGGCGACCAGGGCCCCGCCCGGGTCGCGTGCCCTCAGGGCGATCACCGTGCCGAGGGCCAGCAGCATCATGAACAGGCCCAGCACGGCGGCGCTGGCGACGAAGCCCAGGTCGTGGGCCACGACCGCGAAGGCGAAGTCCGTGGTCGCCGACGGCAGAAAGCCCAGGCGCGTGGAGACGTGGGTGATGCCGGCGCCGAGCATGCCGCCCGAGCCGATGGCGATCCGCGCCTGCATCACATTGTAGTTGGCGCCCAGGGGCGCGCCGTGCGGATTGATGAAGGTCGCCAGCCGCTGGAGCTGATACGCGTGCAGCGGCAGCGGGATGTGCATGTGCAGCTTCAGCTTCGCGTAGACCGCGCCCAGCATGAGCGTCACGGCGCCCCCGCCGATCAGCAGCAGCCGCCAGGCCGGCATGCCGGCGGCGTAGAGGACCCCCGCCAGGACGGCCAAGAAGACAAGCGTCGTCGACAGGTCCGGCTGCAGCAGCAAAAGGCCCAGCAGGGGCAGGGCGTCCACCGCCGCCCGGATGGCGCGCCGCCAGGTCACATGGCCGCTGGCGGCGTCGGTCTCCAGCAGGGCCGCCAGCGTCAGGACGAAGGCCACCTTCGCCGGTTCGGAGACCTGCAGCTGGAGCCCGCCGATCTGGATCCAGCGCTCGGCGCCGAGGGCGCGGTGGCCATGCACCAGCACCAGCAGCAAAAGTGCCGCGTTGAGCGCGTAGATGATCGGACGCCAGCCCAGCCACACCCGGTAGTCGATGCGAGAGAGCACGAGGAGCACAATGCACCCCGCGACGATCCAGATCGCCTGATGGTGCCAGGGCGACGTGGCGGCCTGCGGTCCGCCCACACTCCGCAGCGCGGCGAGGCCGATCGCGGACAGGGCCAGCGTGGCGGCGACCAGCGCGACCGGCAGGAGGGCCGGCGCGATCGACTGCCGGCGGGCATCCCCGCCGTCCAGCGTGGCGCCCGCACCGGTTCCGCGCAGCGGCACACCGATCCCGAGCCGCCGGTTAAGCGGCGTCTGCACGGGGCTCACCGCCCCTCTTGAGTGGTCCAGACCCCAAAACCACGCACATCCAGTCCTCCAAACCCTCCGCGTTCGTTTTATCGTGAAGTGGTAGTGGTGTCGCTGGCAAGGAGCCGGATATGGATCGCCTAGCCCACATTCGCCCTCGACTCCGCCGGCTGTGGCTGGTGGAGCTTGTGTTGTTGCTACTTTGCGTGGGCCAGCTCTGGCGCATGCAGGTCGCCGAGGGCGCGCACTACGCCGCCCTGGGCAATCAGGAAGGCGTCCGCACGGTGGCGCTGCCCGCGGCGCGCGGCCAGATCCTGGACCGCAACGGTCACGTGCTGGCGACATCGGTCCCGACGCCGGCCGCATTCCTCACGTACTCAAGCGCCGGCCTCTCCCAGGCCGAAGCCGATCGCCTCGGCAGCCTGCTCGGCATGCGCCCCACATCGGTCACCCAGGTCGCGAAATCGCTGGCGGTGACCGATCCGTACGGGCGCGCGCTGCTCAAGAGCGCCCTCACGCCCGCCCAGGCAACCACCCTGGAGGAAGAGGCGGCGCAGTTCCCCGGCGTCGTCGTCTCGACGCTGCCCGAGCGCCAGTACCCCAACGGGGATCTGGCGGCGCAGGTGCTCGGCTACGTGAGCGCCGGACCCACGCCCGGCGACCTGGTGGGCCGCGCGGGCGTCGAGGCCACCTACAACAAGCAGCTGTCGGGGGTCGACGGCAAGGAGGTCGTGCGCGTCAACGCGCTCGGCGACCCCCTGCGCACCCTGAGCATCCGCCCGCCCCAGCCCGGCGACAGCGTGACGCTGACGCTGAACGGGCGCCTGCAGGCCGTCGCGGAGCAGGCCCTCGCCGCCAACATGGCCCAGGAGCGGAAGACGCACTTCGCGGACGGCGGGCCCTTCCCTGCCACCCAGGGGGCGGCCGTCGTCATCGACCCGCACAACGGGCAGATCCTGGCCCTGGCCTCCATGCCGGAGTTCAACCCCAACACCTTCGCCCGCGGGGCGGTGGCCCGGCCCGGCGGCGCGGCGTGGCGGGCCTGGCAGCAGCAGTGGGCGGCCCTGTCCAGCCCAAGCGCGCCCGGGCACCCGCTGGTGGACCATGCCGTGTCGGACCTCTCGGCCCCGGCTTCGACGTTCAAGCCCATCACGGCCCTGGCGGCGCTCACCGCCCACGCGATCACGCCGACTGAGCCCATCTCCTGCCCGTGGTACATCACGGTCGACGGCGTCCGCAAGCACAACTGGGTGCCGGGCTTTTACGGCATCTTCAACCTCGACGAAGCCATCGCCCGCTCCTGCGACACGTATTTCTACCAGGTGGGCGTGCGCACGGGCATCACCCGCATCGAGGCCATGGCGCGGGCCTTCGGCCTTGGCGCCCTCACCGGACAGAAGGCCCTGCCCGGCGAGAATCCGGGTCTGGTGGCCGGCCCCGATACCAAGCGCGCCCTTGGGTACAAGGCGCCGTGGTACCCCTCCGAGACGATGGACGCCGCCATCGGCCAGAGCTTCAACGAATACAACGCCCTGGAGATGGCCAACTACGTCGCGACCCTGGCCAACGGTGGCACCCGCTACCGCCCCTACCTGGTGCGGGAGGTGACCTCGCCGTCCGGCAAGGTCATCCTGCACAACCATCCCCAGGTCCTCGGGCACGTCCCCGCCCCGGCGAGCGCCTTCGCCGCCGTCCATCAGGCCATGGGGTTCACGACCACGTATCAGGCCAGCTGGAAGGGCATCACCGACGTGCCGTGGGGCACGGCGTGGGTTGCCTTCCTCAACTGGCCGCAGGTCACCCAGAAGTATCTGGGACACGTGATCCACGTCGCGGGCAAGACGGGGACCGCCCAGGTGAACGGCAAGGCCAACAACGCGTGGTTCATCGCCTTCGCGCCGATGCACAACCCGCAGCTCGCCATCGCGGTCTACGTGCGCGGCGGGGGCGAGGGGCTGATCGCCGGCGCGCCGGTGGCCCGTGACATCATCGCGGCGTACTACGGCCTGCCGGCGAATGAGGTCGCGCAGGTCAACTACTGAGGAAGTCCGCCACGGCGGGGATCGCGCGCAGACGAACGAGGTCCGCTGGCCCCGGCGCCAACCCGGCGTCGCGCTCGGCGGGCACGATGCAGAGAAATCCCAACGGCGCGTCCGCCGCGGCCCGGAACTGATGCCAGGCCCAGCTCGGCACGAACACGAGGTCCTGCGGGGCGAGCGGCCGGACCGTGTCCTCCACCAGGCACGCCCCGCGCCCGCGCAGCACCATCACCCGGTGGGTGTGGCCGTGGTGCTCCAGCGGCGTCCAGCCGCCCGGCTCGAGCTCGAAGTAGCGGACATCCACGTCGGCGCCGGCGAACAGGACCTGCTTCGTCATGCCGCGGCCCCGCGGCTCCGTGAGCAGCTCGACCCCCGGCCAGCGCAGCAGCCCGCCGCTCACGCCAGCACCCCCCGCGCCTCGGCCTCGGCCTTCAGCAGGGCGGAAACCTCGGCTGCGGTCCGCGCCTCCAGCGCCCGGCCGGCCACCTCCGCCGCCTCGTGCGAGTCCCAGGCGGCCAGGGCCCGGGCCATCCGCGCCATCGCCGGAATGGCCATGCTCCACTCGTGCACGCTCCAGGCCAGCAGCAGCGGAGCCGCCAGCACGTCCCCGCCCAGCTCGCCGCAGACGGCGACGGGCTTCCCCGTCAGGCGGCCGGCCTCTCCGGTCATGGCGATCAGGCGCAGCACGCCGGGGTGCAGGCTGTCGTAGCGGCCAGCGACGTGGGCATCGTCGCGGTCGACCGCCAGCGTGTACTGGGTGAGGTCGTTGGTGCCGATGCTGACGAAGTCGGCCTCGCAGAGCAGGGTGGTCGCCGTGGTTGCGGCGGCGGGGATCTCGACCATGGCGCCCAGGGCGGGGCTGCCGAACGCGAGCCCCTCCTGCACCAGCGCCAGCTTGGCCTCGTCGAAGAGGTCGCGGCACCGCCGGATGTCCGAAGCGTCGACCACCATGGGGAACATGACGGCCACGGGCCCGTGCGCCGCGGCCCGCAGCAGGGCGCGGACCTGGGTGCGCATGATGTCGGGCCGGACGTCCAGCAGGCGCATGCCGCGCACGCTCAGCTGCGGGTTGCCCGCCGGGGGGAGGGGCATGTAGGGGATGGGCTTGTCGCCCCCCACGTCCAGCGTGCGAACCACCAGCGTGCCGCCGCCGAGGGCCTCCACCGCCTCGCGGTAGGCCTGGTATTGGGCCTCCTCGCTGGGCGCCGCGGCCGACTCCATGAACAGCAGCTCGGTCCGGAACAGACCCACGCCCTCGGCTCCGGCCGCCGCCGCCCCCGCGGCCTCGCCCGGCCGCCCGATGTTGGCCAGGATCTGCACCCGGATGCCGTCGCGGCTCAGGTGGGGACCCGGCGGCATGCCGTCCGCCTTGGCGCGAAGGGTGCGTGCGGCGGCGGCCGCTTCCACCGCCACGACCTCGCCGGTGTCGCCGTTGACGTCCAGCCAGCCGCCCTCATGCGCGTGCTCGAGCAGCCCGGTGACGCCGACCGCCGCCGGGATGCCCAGGGCGCGGGCCACGATGGCGGTGTGCGAGCCCGGCCCGCCCCGCTCCGTCGCGATGGCCAGGAGCCGGTCGCGCGGCAGGGACAGGGTGTCGGCGGGACCGAGGTCGGCGGCGACCAGCACGAACGGCGTGCCGGGCAGCGGCTCCTGCCGCGTGGCGCCAGCCAGGGCCGCCAGCCAGCGGTCGGCCACCTGGCGCACGTCCTGGGCACGGGCGGCCAGGTACGGGTCCGGCAGGGCGGCCAGCCGTGCGGCGAAACCGTCGGCCGCCACCGCCAGCGCCGCGGCTGCGTCGCCGCCGTGCTTGGTCGCTTCGAGGACGGCATCCTCCAGGGCCGGATCCTGCAGGATCTCGACCTGCGCCTCGAGGATGGCGGCCGCTTCCGGCGGGGCGCCGGGGATGAGCGCCCGCAGCTCGGCCATGGCCACGTCACGGGCAGCGGTCACCTCGTCCCAGGTGCGGGCGCCGGAGGTGATCCGTGGGTCCTGCACCCGCACGTGGGCCGGACCGACGGCTCGCCCGCTCGAAACGCCGATGCCTGTCATCCCGCCATCTCCCCCTTCACGACCGCTCCAGGGGCCCGTCACGACCGCTTCGCGCACGCGTGCCCCGGGGGAAGCGGGCGGGGCGGTCCCCTCGGCATTGGCCGCGGCAGCCGCCGCCACCGGCCGGGCAGCGCCTCCGGTGGCTGACCGCCCAGCATCGCCGCCAGCCGGCTACGAAGCCCGCGCGGCAGCCGATGGGGGAGCCGGCTCCCACCGGCAGCTGGTCGATGCGCCAGG
>JAJYVM010000187.1 GCA_021792015.1 Bacillota bacterium
CGTCGGCGCGGTGGCGGTCGACTGGGGTGGCGGGCCGGCCGCTGGACCGGCGGGGGGGGTCGCGAGCGGCTCGCTGTCGGGCGCGGCGGGGGGGCGGGGGTCGGCCGCGGCTCCGGGCCCGGCGTCCGGTCCGGCGTCCGGTCCCGTGTCCGGCGCAGCTTCCGACGCGGCATCGCTCGCCGCGCCCGGATCGGGATCGGGCCAGGCGGGAGGTCCCGCGTCCGGCCCGGCGTCCGGGCACCTCGACGCCGCCGGTCACGGCGTGCGGCCCGGCCTCGGGCTGCTGCCAGGCTGCCTGCTGGACCGGCAGGGCGTGCAGCGCGGCCGCCTGGGCCGTTTCCTCCAGGCGGTGGCGGCCTCCCCGGACGCGGCGTGGGGCCTTGGCCTGGAGGAGGGCTCCGCCCTGGTCGTCCAGCCGGGCTGGCTGGTCGAGGTGCACGGGCCGGGTCCGGTGCTGTGCGTCGACGCGCGGCTGCTGCGCCTGCCCGCGCTGACCGCCAACGGGGCCCTGAAGCAGGGCCAGCCGGCCGGCGCCACGACCACCGCCCGCGACCCCACGATCCTGCTGGCGGCGGCCGGAGCCCCCGTGCACGTGCTGCCCGGCGGGTGGCGCCTGGACCTCCGCGCCGCGCAGATCCTGCCGCCGGCGCCCCCCGCCCTGCCGGCCCGCACGCGCCGGCGGGGGTGAGCCGCGGGACGGGTGCCGGTGCACAGGCCGCCGCCGAAGCCGTCCGCGCAGTTGCGGATGACCGCGAGGACGGGCTGGTGCCCGGCGGGAGCGGTGCGCGGTCAGGAGCCGCCGCGGAAGCCGCCGGTGTAGCCGCGAATGACCGCGCGGACGCGCTGGTGGTCCGCGGGCCGGGTGTGCGGGCAGGGAGGATGCAAGCGAGGGTGGCACGCCGATGACGCCGAGCCTGACGCCCAGCCTGCGCACGATGCTGGCGGACCGTCTGCCCGCCGGCCGCTTCTCCTTCGATCCCGTCGATGTCGTCGCGCACGCCTACGACGGCAGCTACCGCACCGCCGCGCCCGCCGCCGTGGTCTGGCCCCGGTCCGCGGCCGAGGTCGCCGCCGTGCTGCGCGGCGCCGCCGAGCTGGGCGTGGCCGTCTTCCCGCGCGGCGCCGGCACGGGGCTGGCCGGCGGCTCGGTCCCCGACGGCGGCATCGCCCTTGTCCTCACCGGCCTCAGCGGCACGCCCGCCATCGACGCGGAGAACGCCCAAGCCGAAGCCGACGCCGGCGTGACCACCGCCGCCCTGCAGGCCGCCGCCGCCGCGCAGGGCTTCCTCTTCCCCCCCGACCCCAGCAGTGCCGCCATGTCGACGCTGGGCGGCAACGTCGCCACGGGTGCCGGCGGCCCGCGCTCCTTCAAGTACGGCACCATGAAGGACTACGTGCTGGGCCTGGAGGCCGTCGCGGCCGATGGCGCGATCCTGGCCACCGGCGGGCGCACCACCAAGAACGCCACCGGCTACGACCTCAGCCGCCTGCTGACCGGCTCGGAGGGCACCCTGGCCGTGCTCACCCGCGTCCGCGTGCGCCTTGTGCCGCTGCCGCCGGAGCAGCGCACCCTGGCCGGGGTCTTTCCCGACCTGCGCCGCGCCGGGCAGGCCCTCGTGGCCCTGGCCCGCCAGCGGGGTCCGGCCGCCATCGAGTTGATGGACCAGCTGTCCCTGCGCATCGTGGAGTCGGTCCACCACCTCGGCCTGCCCGTGTCCGCGGCGGCCGTCCTGATCGTGGAGATCGACGGCTGGCCCGAGGAGGTCGACCCTGCCGCCGCCCGCGCCGAGGCCTTGCTGCGCGAGCACGGCGGCGAGGTGCTTCACCCCGAGGGCCGCGGCAGCGCCCTCTGGCGCGCGCGCAAGGCCATCTCCGCCGCCATCGCCCGCGTCAAGCCCACCAAGGTATCCGAGGACGTCTGCGTCCCCCGCACCGCCGTGCCCGAGATGCTCACCCGCATCGCGGCCATCGCCGCCCGCCACGACCTGATCCTGCCCGTGTTCGGCCATGCGGGCGACGGCAACCTCCACCCCAACATCGTCTGCGACCGCCGCGACGCCGACGAGATGGCCCGCGTGGAGCTCGCCGTCGGCGAGCTGTTCGAGGCCGCCCTGGCCCTGGGCGGCACCCTCTCCGGCGAGCACGGGGTTGGGACCATGAAGGCCCCGTACCTTGCCGCCGCGGCTGGCGAGGGCGCCGAGGCTGCCATGCGCGCCATCAAGGCAGCCTGGGACCCGAAGGGGATCCTGAACCCCGGCAAGGTGTTCGGCCCACGCGGCAGGTTTCACGGCTGAGCGGCGGCGGCCGACACGCCCGTGGCCGCCGCGGGGCCCGGATCACCGGCCCGCCGGCCGGTACACGAACGTTCCGTACTGGGTCGCCACGTCGATGGCGCCGCCTGCCCCGAGCGCCAGCCCGCCGGGCGGCACCGGCGGGTCACCTACCGGCTCCGAGATCACGTGCCACCGCCGGCCGCCGTCGTCGCTGCGCGCCACTCCGGCGCCCGCCGCGTAGAGCATGCCGTCGGGGGCCTGCACCACGGCCGTCACCGGAACCGCCGACCAGCCCGGCGCGCCGACGGTCAGCCGCGTGAACGCCCGCCCGCCGTCGACCGACCGCCACACAACGTCCAGGCCGCCTGCCAGCACCGTCGTCCCGCCCGGGCCCGCCGCCACGCTGGACACGGGGCCGGTCACGCCCGCCGCCCGCGCCCACGCGGCGCCGCCGTCCGTCGAGCGCCAGAGCGCGGTTGCGCCGCTCAAAAAGCCGGGGTACGCCACGGCGTACATGGCCGAAGGGGTCACGGCCAGGCCCTGCACCGACAGCCCGGCGGCAAGGCCGGACTGCCGCCAAGTCCTTCCTCCATCGGACGACACCCAGAGACCCAGCCGGGGCTGCCGGCCCGCTGCGCCCTGCAGCCCAAGCCCCACGTAAACCTGCCTCGGGTCGGTCGGCGAGACGGCGAGGGCGGACGCCACGACCTGCGGTCCCGCCCCGCCGGCCGTGCAGCAACGGTCGCCACCCGCCAGCGCCACATCGGGTAGCGCGACGAACGCCCGCCCGCCGTCGTGGGAGACAGCGAGTCGCCCGCGGGATGTCAGCCGGTAGGCGATGCCGGGATCGGACGGAGCCGCGGCGTGCAGCGCTCCCACCGTCGGCCTGGCCCCTGTCGGCACCGTCCACGTGCCCAGAGCAGGCGCCGCCGCCGGAACGCGCCATGCGAGCCGGCCGAGGTCCACCACCACCAGGCCCAGCCGCTGCACCGCGACGTAGACCCGCCCCGGCCCGGCCGCCGCCACCCCCGTGATGTACCGATCGGGTCCTGGCGGCGACCAGACCGGCGACCAGCTCCGCCCGCCGTCGTGCAGGAGCGCCGCATCCGTCGCCACGAGCGCCCCCTGCGTGCCCGGAACGAACGCGAGCGCGCCGCCGGTGCGTCCGCTTGGACCCCACGTCCGGCCGCCGTCGACGGTCCGCCGCCCGCCGCTGTATACGACGGCCGCATCGAACGGGTTCGCGGCGATCCCGTCCTGCCCCTCACCGGCACCCCAGAGCCGGGTGAAGGTCGGATGTCCGGCGGGCGGCACCTGCACGCGCCAGAGCCCCGAGAGCAGGCTCTGGACCCACAACCCGTTCCCTGCGGCCGCCAGGCGCAGGGGAGCGACGGCGGCGGCGGGCAACGGAACCTTTGTCCACGCCGCGCGTCCAGGCACCGAGCGGTAGAGCCCCGGCCCCCTGCCGCCCTCCGCCACCCACCACACCCCGCTGCCGGGCGGCGACTCGACGACGGCGGTCACGGGACCGCCTGCCGGTGCCGCGAGACGCCACCACGTCCGGCCGAGGTTGCCCGACAGGTAGACCCGCGGGGGTGAGTTGCCGGTTCCGGCGTAGGAGGCGACCACGCAGTTGCCATCCGGCGTCCACGCGAGCGTCACGGGCACCAGGGCGCTGCCCGGCGCCGGGCGCGCAGCCCAGGTGCGCCCGCCGTCCTCGCTGAAGTACAGCCCGCCGCTCCAACCGGCGGCGACGAGGCTGGGCCGCCAGGCGGCGCTGGCGACGACGCTCACGGGGGCGGCGATCCCCGCCGCGTGGACCTGGCCGTCACCCGTCGCACCCACCAGGACGGGTCCAAGGTTGCTGGGCACCCAGACCCGCGCCCCGTCGGCCACCGGTTGCCCCACGAACCCGGCGGGCATGCCCACGCGCTGCCACGCGCCGCCGGCCCGCCGCCAAAGCATGCCGACGTCGTCCGCGGTGTCGGCCGCCACGAAGATCTGGCCGCCGGCCACGGCCATGTAGAGGTGCGGCGCCTGAACGGCGCCGCTCGGCAAGGCCATGGCAGCCCACGTGCCGGCGTGGGGCGGGAGCACGAAGAGCCCGCCCGCTGTGGCGAGGTAGAGGGTGCCGTCCGGACCCGCCGCCAGTGCCCGCACGGGCGACGTGGCCGCGGCGGGCAGGGGCGGCAGGTCGGGCGCCTCGCCGCCGGTCAGGGGCACGGCGAACAGTCGCGCGGGCCCCGACGCCTGGCCGAGGGCCACGATGGCAGATCCGTCCGCCACCGCCAGTCCCTCCCCGTGGCCCAGGGGCAGCGGCAGAGGCTGGCCCTTGCCATGCACATAGAGCAGGGCGTGCCCACGCTGGCCGCCGAGTCCGACCAGCCGCTGCCCGGCGAAGGACAGAAGCACAAGGTCGGCGGCCGGCTGGCTGGTCCAGCCGGCCGCCGAGTGCACGTAGAGGCGCTGCACGTCGCTGCCCGCGATGATGCGGCCGTCCCCCGAGACCGCGAGGGGGCTGAGGGAGCCGTTGACGCCGGCGGGCACGGGCACGGGCCGCCAGCGCCGGCCGGTGCCGGTGGTGACGTAGAGGGCATCGGGCACGGCCCAGGCCGGCCCGGCGAACGCGGCCACCGTCCCGCCGCCTGCGGCGATGCCGCGGCCCGGCACGGGTCCCCCGAACAGCGGCAGCGCGACGCCGGTGGGCGCCGTGCTGGCCGTCATGGCGGGCGGTGCCGCACTGCGGGGCCCGCAGCCTGCGGGAAACGCGGCGCCCGTGGCGGGGTGCGTGGAGCACCCGGCCAGGAGGACCGCGCCGGCCACGAGGAGGACGGCGGCGATACGGCGCATAGCCCATGGTTACATCGGCCGCCGCCTCCCGGCCATCCGCCGATCGACCGAGGATGCGGGGCGCGCCCCGCCGCGCCCCGCACGCCATGGCGGCAGCCGGCACCGCAGCGTCCGCCTGAGGGCGCGAAGGCGCGCGGCGGCAGGATCCCCCCAACGGCCGACCGACAGAAGGGGGTAGGCCCGGCCGGCGTCCCTTCGCCAACCCGGGGCGCCTCCCGCGGCAGGCGGGCCTGCGCCGCACGCAGCCCGGTCCAGCCCCTGCGCCGGAGACCGGTGGGCCCGGCCGCAGGCGGCCATGCCTTCGCCAAGCGGCAGGATGGCGCAGGCGCGCCCGGGTGTCCCACCGCCTGCCCGGGCGCCTGCCACCATGGCCCGCCGGCGGCCGTCGCCCGCCGCGGCAGCCGGCACCGCAACCTGCCCGCTGCGCCGCACGCAGCCAGGTCCAGGTCCCGCGGCGGCGACCGGCGGTCCCGGCCGCATATGCTCCAGCCTTCGCCAAGCGGCAGGATGGGGCAGGCGCACCCGGGTGCCCCTCCGCCTGCCCGGGGCGCCTACGGCGCGACGATGTACCCCTCGTAGATGACGCGCCCCACCACGTCGGCGATCGGGGGCGAGCCCACGGCGCAGCGCAGCGGATCGCTTGCGTTCCACCACGCGGCGGCCGCCACCGCGCACAGCATGGCGTCGACCTGGTCCACGGTCGGCCGGTCGACCGAGGGGCAGCGGTAGCCGAGATCGCGCAGCAGTCCCCACGCCATGTCCACGTAATCGAGAGGGGCCTGCCGCTTCGACGGGATCCGCGCCCGGTCCACGCCCAGCCGCCGGAGCACGAAGCGCGGGTAGGTCTCGCAGACCGTCGGCGGCCCGCTGCGCACCTCGGAGAAGCCGGCGACGTGGCCGAGGTGGCGCTCGTGCACCCACCAGAAGATGTTGACGCCCGCCTCCACCAGGCCGGCGTAGAGCCGCGCCTCGGCCATGCCCGCGCGGCTGGTCGGCAGCCGGTTGGTGGGCGTCCCGGCCGCGCGGTCGCAGTGGCGCTGGCGCTCGCCGGGGATGGCCAGGCCCTGCGGGGCGTCGAGGGCGACGCAGTCGGCGGTGCGCCAGCCGGGCGGCGGCGGTGGCAGGGGCGCGCGCTCGCCCGCCAGGTACATGTCGAGCCGGAACTCGCCCTGCCGGAGCCAGGCCACGTAGCTCGGCGTGCGCAGCGAGCCGACGTCGATGCCGCAGTGAACGCCCGCCAAACCCCGGCGCGCCCGCCCGGGACCGATCATTTGGCGCGCGCGACCGCGCGCGCAACGCAGAGCGTCCGGCCGCGGTCGGCCTTGAGCAGGTCGAGGTCGCCCCGCGCCCGGACCACGCCATCGGCCACGCACGCCTCAATCCAGCGCAGCGAGTCCTCCCAGCCGTCCGGCACCGCGTCGGCCGCCTCAACCTCCACGCCGCCGCCCCGCTCCCAGGGGCGCCGCCGCCAGGCCGGGCTGTGGAAGGTGTTGAAGTCGCGGTCCCAGTGCGCGCGCAGGTGCTCCGGGGGCGCGCTGCCTTCCAGCTCCGCCTCCAGGTCGGGGACGACGATGCCGAGGCGGCCGCCCGGGCGCAGCAAGCGCGTCACGTACGCGAGGTAGAGGTCGTCCGTGCCGAAGTAGTGGTAGGCGTCGACGCTGACGATGGCGTCGAAGCACCCGTCGGCGAAGGGCAGGGCGTGGGCCTCCGCGTGCATGGGCATGACGGCGTCCGCGAGGCTCGCGGCCTGGAGGCGGGCCCAGTTCTCCGCCGGCTTGATCCAGTGGTCGGCGGCGGTGACGCGCACCCCGAACCCCTTCGCCCTATGCATCACGCATGGCCTCCGCCGTCCCTGGCTGCGGTGGTCATGGCGCGGCCACAGCCGAGGTCCAGCACGCGCATGCCCGGCAAGAGCGGCAGAGCCTGGGTCAGCGCCTCCATCAGCCAGGGGGGATTGGGGCCCATCCCCGTGGCGATGAGCAGGTGCGGGTCGTAGCCGGCCGACCGTGGGTAGGCGGGGCGGGTCAGGCGTCGATGGAGGTCGTCCGCTGCTTCCACCCTGCCATGGTAGCAGGAGCGCGCCGCGCCGTCAGGCCATGGCGGTCGCTCGATCCGGAAGGTCTCCGCGCGCGATGCCGCGGCCGGGACGGCCGGCCGGGTCCCTGCCGCTACGCCCAGATTCTCGGCGGCACGGGCGTGCGCGCTTGGCATGATCCGAGATC